>JAYNIS010000026.1:0-13259 GCA_038109325.1 Gammaproteobacteria bacterium
TCGTTAACGGCTTAAATCGATATGCAGTCATTGGAAAATGCATGCTGAGCTCTCGGCGTGAGCGATCAACTTCAGCGCCCAATGGACCCGAATAGGAGATTCGACCTTGATCGACATCGACCTCTTCAACGGCACGCGTCAGAAAATCACTGACTTCAGCATCTAATGCATGTGGTAACAAACCGGCTAACGCACCTGTTGACGCATTGACTGTCAATTCAAGTTGCATACGTTGTTCTGTGTATTTAGGCAAGTCCAAAAGCAATGCACCGCGGACATCTTGGACGTCATTCTGCACCCAAAGGTTCTGGCCTCTCAGCAACAAGCCATCATCGGTGCGATCAAATACCAAGGTTCCTGACAGCGCCTGCTGTTTCCAAGATTTTGGGAAGATTTCAGGGAGTGAAAAGGTTGCTGATTTTGCTTCAAAATCAAACCAACCTCGGGAACCTTCTACAAATATTTGACCTTGAACGGGACCCACATGTGGGATCGAGCGTCCGGCCTGAATCTCAAAAGCATCGATGTCAGCGACGATAATCGGTGATTCATCAATCAGCCAATCCAATTGGACACTGCTGGCGGTGACTGTTGGTTGATTCAACGCCAAAAGCCGGGAAAGTGTTGGATCAGGGTCGTACGGTTCTAAAAACTCACCTAACGCCCGACCATCAGCCACGAGCCCGGGAATGTTTGCAATCACGCGAGACCCGTCGAATTGAACTCCGCCCCCAGAACCGGCGACCTTTAAGCCAGGCAGCTGCAACTGGAGCGATTCAAATGATGCTGAGATCGCATTTGAGCCGGGAAGCTCAAACCGCGCACGCATGTCACCATTCAGGCCTTGGTCCGTCTCAGACAACCCACTAACATAAATGATACCTTCAACAGGTGCACCGTCCTTAAGGTTCAGCCAAGCGGTGGCATCGATCCCAACAGCCAGTCCGTCCAGTCCCAAACCAGGAACCGGGGCGTTACGAAGCCATGTATGCACTCGAAGATCATGCGATTCCGATGCATCTGAGGGATATCGCCAGTCAACCTCCAACGGTAGCGACATCTCTTCAGTGACCAGTCGCGTTTTCGCCAAGAGTCCGATGTCAGGATCAATCGCAACAGATAAGCGCTTTAAGGAAAAATTACCGAGCAGCACATCGAAATTGTGCAGCTTAAATTTACCGATGGGACGGACTGCATCATGCAATTCATTCAACAACCCCGCCCATACTTTTGGATCAGGAATCCCAGCCACGGTTGATCCACGTTGGATGATTTCACCTTCATCCAAAACCAGTTGCCCAATCACCGGCTCAAAGGATCCAAGAGAAGCAGGAAGATCAAGAAGCATCTGAACACGCCTGACTTCCAGCGAACCTGAGTCTCTCTGAATGATGAGGTTTAAGGCTTCAAGATAGGGCCCGGTCCAAGATGCTCGCGCGCCGATTTCAGAAATCGTCACAGTTGCATCAAGCCGTTTTGACAAAATTGCTTCAATGTCAGCTCGCCAATAGTTGACCATCGGAAATGCTGCCAATACGAGACCCTGCAATGCTGCGAGTATGACCAAAATAATGGCTTTTGTTGTCAGCAAGCGACGAATCATGACAGCACGACCTCATAGCGATCTTGCGAAAAACTGGTATCAACCTGCAAACGAATCGGACAATGAATAAACGCTTCTAAATCGGCCAACGCATCAGACTCTTCGTCTATAAAACGGTCGATGACGGCTGGTGCCGCGATCACCGTCGTGGTCTCAGCAGAATATGCGCGGTACTCTCGCATGATGGCTCGGAAGATTTCATAGCAAACAGTTTCAGCTGTTTTGATCTGTCCAGCACCTCGGCATTGCGGGCATGCTTCCTGAAGCAAATCAGACAAACGCTCACGCGTCCGCTTACGCGTCAACACCACGAGGCCTAAGTCATTAAAGTTACTCATTCGCGTTTTTACAGGGTCTAGATCCAGAGACCGCTCGAGGGTGCGTAGCACTTGTCGCTTGTGCTCATCATCTTCCATATCGATGAAATCGATCACGATAATGCCGCCCAAATTCCGTAATCGGAGTTGACGCCCAATGGCAACAGCAGCCTCGAGATTGGTCCGAAAAACAGTCTGCTCAAGCGTGTGCGCACCGACAAACCGACCGGTATTCACGTCGATCGTGGTCATTGCTTCGGTTTGATCAATCACCAAATAGGCGCCTGACTTCAGCTCGACATCCCGCGCGAGCGCTTTTTCAATCTCATCTTCAATCTGGTACAGATCAAAGATTGGTCGATCGCCTTGATAATGCTGAATCAACGGCGCCACTACAGGCATAAACTTGGATGCAAATTCAGAGAGCTTAGTAAACGTTTCGAATGAATCAATCAGTACGCGCTCTGTGTCTCGCCGAATCTGATCGCGAACCAGTCGATGCGTTAGCGGTAATTCAGCGAACAACAGTGCTGGTGCTTTAACGATCTTCTTCTCGGCACAAATGTTGTCCCAAACACGTTTTAAATATACTAAATCGTCTTCTAAATCGTCGCTGGTATGGCCATCGCCCGCGGTGCGAACAATCACGCCCCACCCGATACCTTGTGCATCCAATGCTTGTTGGGCGATCGCTTTCAGATGCTCGCGGGTACCTTCGTCCTCAATCCGTTGGCTGATTCCGACATGTGTGGCAAAGGGCATTAAGACCAAATGACGTGCAGGTAAAGACACTTCTGCTGTTAATCGAGCGCCTTTTGACCCAACAGGATCTTTAATCACTTGAACGAGTAGATCTTGTCCTTCAGTCACCAATTGCTGAATCGAGCGGTCCCGATCATTGTCGACTGTTGGTAGATCTTTGGCATGGAGGAAGGCGCTTCGATCAAGCCCAATATCAACGAAGCATGCCTGCATCCCCGGTAATACGCGCGCGACTTTACCCAAATAAACATTGCCGACCAGGCCGCGGTGCGTTGCGCGCTCTATCAAAATTTCCTGCAACATACCCTGCTCAACCACGGCAACCCGGGTCTCCAGCGGAGTGAAGTTCAGTAAAATCTCATGACGCATCGTTTAGCATAGCCTCTAGCTCAACCAGCGGTAGCCCCACGACATTTGTGTAAGACCCTTGGATCGATCGAACAAACCGCGCCGCTAATCCCTGAATTCCGTAACCGCCAGCTTTATCCTCGGGCTCACCAGTTTTCCAGTAGTGTAAACGTTCTTCCACTGTCAGTTCACGAAAGGTCACGTCTGTTCTGACAACCTGCACATCTGCACGATGACTAGCCAAAACACAAATCCCGGAATACACCTGATGGGTACGACCAGACAATGCATCCATCATGGAGAGAAACTCGTCCTGATTAGATGGCTTATTCAATATCATACCGTCAACAGAGACTGTCGTATCCACCCCAATAATGAGCTCCCTGGTATTTGCATGTGATATCACGGCTCTCGCCTTTGCTTCAGCTAATCGAGAAACAAAGTGATCTGGTTTCTCGCCATCACAGAGTGACTCATCAACATCAGCAGGAATCACGCGAAAATCCGACGTGATTAATTGAAGTAAGTCACGTCGCCTCGGCGACTGACTGGCTAGGATCATTGGCGTTGAGTCCTCAATCCCTGCGCATAATCCGCCAACGTGTCATACAACCAGCGAAGCGGCGACCAGAGCAGCGCAGAAACTGCTGCCTGAAGAACCAAGATGGAGAATTCAGGGGACTGTCCTGTCAAAGTCCTTGCCCAATAAGAAACAGCTGCAGCGATTAACAACACCACAAAGATCACCATCGACTGCCTGATCCAATTCACCTGGCGAACCGAAGGACCTAATAAGGTCAAGGCATAGGCAATTAAAGCAAATAACAATCCGTGCAGACCCAGACTGGTTCCGTACAATACATCGATGGGGAGCGAAGAAATCAAGAGAAGGGTCATTGATAACTGGTAGTTCCGCTTAAGACCCCACCATGTCACAAACAAAAATCCAAAATGAGGGAGTGCCAGCAACATCCAGATCGGATATGGGAACGCGATCAATAATATCGTCACAAGCCATGTCGCCAAAAAGATCATGACTCACCTTCCGCAAGATCGACCATCACTAAGGATAATCGCGCCATCGGCGTCAATGGGGCCGCAATCACTAGAGCAAAGGGCTGACCTGGTGCACGAATTACTTCTTTGACTTCGGCAACTGGTATCCCTGGCTGAAAACGATCACCGAGGCCCGAGGTTTCTAATAAATCACCAGGCACGATATCAACAGTATCCGGAAGATTGCGTAATTCGATTCGGTCCATGCGACCAGCACCCACAGCGATTGCCCGCTCACGCGTGCGGGTGACTTGAACAGGGAGATGGTGTGTTGCATCTGTCATGAGCAACACATCAGCTGCATGAGGATAAGCAACAACAACTTGACCAACCAAACCATCTGCTGAGATCACCGGGCGACCCTCGGTTACACCAGCAAGTAAGCCTCGATTGATGGTCACACGATGCACAAACGGATCATTGGATAGGCGCTCGATTTGAGCTTGCAGCAAACGTTCATTCACCCGCTCTTTGACACCGAGTAATCGACGGAGTTCGGCATTTTCAGCGCGCAGAGTCTGAAGCTTCAACTGTTCTGTGCGTAACCGCTCGTTTTCGAGTGCAATCACCTCAAGCCTTTCGGTAATGAGATCATGAGATTGCGCCCAATTTATCAATTCAGAAGAAACCTGACCTGGGAAATAAGCAATCTGCTCAACAGGCCAAAGGGCTGTCTTGATGGCCTGACGCACCATGGTGAGAGCGTCGAAACGAGAGTCAATGACAATTGTGGCCACAGAAAAAGTGACCGCAACAATCAGTCGGACCGCTGCGACACTGGTTTCAGAAAACAGCGGCCGCATGCCGTTAATGCTTAGTCAGAGTTAAATAGGTTGAATGAAGCGCGATCAATCAGCTCGAGCGCTTTACCACCACCGCGAGCAACACAGGTCAATGGATCATCAGCGATCAGAACCGGCAACCCTGTTTCAGCCGCCAAGAGTTCATCAAGGCCTTTCAACAATGCTCCACCACCTGTCAGAACGATACCGCGCTCTGCAATATCAGAGGCCAATTCAGGCGGCGATTGTTCGAGTGCATTTTTCACGGCAGCTGTGATTTGCGCCAATGGCTCAGAGAGCGCTTCTTGAATTTGGTTCGATTTCAGAGTGAGCTGCTTGGGAATCCCCTCGGCGAGGTTCCGACCACGCACATCGATCTCATGCTCATCTTTAACCACGACAGCTGTACCGATGTCTTGTTTGATCCGCTCAGCGGTTGAATCCCCGATGAGTGTACCGAATCGACGGCGGACATAACCAACAATCGCCTCGTCAAAACGGTCACCACCGATTCGCACCGATTCAGAAAATACAATGCCATTCAAAGAAATAATCGCAATCTCAGTGGTACCACCACCAACGTCAACAACCATCGAACCGCTTGCATCATCGACAGGGAGATCGGCACCCAAGGCAGCAGCCATTGGCTCCTCGATCAAGTAGACCTCGCGCGCACCAGCACCGAGCGCCGACTCTTTAATCGCGCGGCGTTCTACCTGTGTTGATTGCGCAGGGACGCAAACCAGCACACGTGGAGATGGGCGAATAATGGAGTTTTCATGCACTTTGCCGATAAATAACTGCAGCATTTTTTCAGTGACATGGAAATCTGCAATCACACCATCCTTTAAGGGACGGATCGCAACGATATTTCCAGGCGTCCGGCCAAGCATCCGCTTTGCCTCGATACCGACAGCTGCGACTGAGCGCTGAGTTCCCACCGTGCGGATCGCAACAACTGAAGGCTCATCTAAAACAATTCCCTTTCCTTTAACGTAGATCAGCGTATTCGCTGTCCCCAAGTCGATCGAAATATCGTTCGAAAACAATCCGCGTATGGCTTTAAACATGCAAGCTTTTTCCTATTAGGCGTGCGCAATAAAAATGCGAGTTTAGCTGACCCGACCTCTATACTGAAGCCTTATGCTAGCATGCGTTCTTTCAAATATGATTATCAATGACGGAGAAACCTATGTCGCTGACGAGCGATGACGTCAAACGCGTGGCTAAACTCGCGCGATTAGGGCTTACAGAGGCCGAAACAACAGAGACTCTCAGGCAACTGAATTCAATTCTTGGATTGGTTGATCAAATGCAACAAATTGATACTGATGGTGTTGCGCCTCTCGCGCACCCATTGGAATTAACACAAACCTTGCGTGCTGATGCCGTCACTGAAACAAACCAACGCGATAAGTTTCAGGCGATTGCGCCTCAGGCTGATGCTGGCCTCTATCTGGTACCGAGGGTTGTTGAATGAGTCAAATCACCGATCTATCGTTGTCTGAACTCAAACAGTCCCTCAACGACCGCACATTGTCGAGCGTGGAAATTGCCAGCTCCTTTCTTGATCGCATTGAATCATTGAATCCGACACTGAACGCTTTCATCACCATCACGCGCGACGAAGCCATGAAATCAGCGAAAGAGGCTGATGCTGCGATCAGTAAAGGGTCAGCGACTCCTTACACTGGCCTTCCGATCGCACACAAAGATCTATTTTGTACAGATGGCACCTTAACCACCTGCGGATCGAAAATCTTATCGAACTATACCGCCCCCTATGATGCTCACATCGTTAGTCGGTGCAAAGACGCAGGACTCATCTCACTAGGCAAACTCAATATGGACGAGTTTGCGATGGGATCATCTAATGAGAATTCACATTACGGCCCCGTGAAAAATCCGTGGGATACCTCGCGCGTACCAGGTGGAAGTTCGGGCGGCTCAGCTGCTGCCGTTGCTGCACGATTGACACCGCTAGCTACAGCGACTGATACCGGCGGCTCGATTCGTCAGCCGGCAGCCTTCACGGGAACATCTGGACTGAAACCAACCTATGGGCGCGTCAGTCGTTTCGGTATGATTGCATACGCATCAAGCTTAGACCAGGGCGGTCTGATCGCGCGCACTGCTCAAGACATTGCACATGGACTTGGGTTGATTGCAGGCCATGATTCACGCGATTCGACATCAGCAGATCAGCCAGTTCCTGATTACGCACAAACGCTCGATGACTCGCTCAAAGGCAAAGTCATCGGTATTCCAAAGCAGTTCTTCGATGACCGCTTAGATAGCGCGATGCGTCAAGCGATGGATGAAGTACTCGCGGTATTGAAGTCACTGGGCACAACCACAACCGAAGTCTCGCTCGATCACGTTGCTGAAGCGATTCCAGCCTATTACGTCATCGCTCCAGCAGAGGCGAGCTCCAACTTATCTCGCTTTGATGGCGTGCGTTATGGCTATCGCGCAGACAGCCCAGCAGATCTAATGGATCTCTATGAGCGGTCCCGCGGCGAAGGATTCGGCAGTGAAGTGAAGCGCCGCATTTTGATCGGTACTTACGCATTGTCAGAAGGCTACTATGACGCGTATTACAAAAAAGCACAGCAGATCCGCCGACTGATTCGTGATGATTTCAATCGCGCCCTTGTTTCGTGCGATTTATTGTTTGGGCCCACAACGCCATCGACAGCCTTTGTTATTGGTGAAAAAACAGCAGATCCAGTCGCTATGTATCTTGAAGACATCTATACAGTCGCAACCAATATGGCGGGACTCCCCGGCGGATCGTTCCAGGCACCTCTGATTGACGGCCTACCGACGGGATATCAGCTGACAGGACGCGCCTTTGGTGAAAGCATGATTTTAAACGCCGCACATCAAGTTCAAATGGCAACCGATTGGCATACGCTGCGTCCGGAGGGTGTGTGATATGTATGAGGCGGTGATTGGACTCGAAGTCCACGTACAACTCTCGACAAACTCTAAAATCTTCTCGGGCTCATCAACAAACTTTGGTGCTGAACCAAACACTCAAGCATCACTGATCGATCTGGGAATGCCTGGTGTACTGCCAGTCCCTAATGCAAAAGCATTTGAGATGGCCGTCAAATTTGGGCTCGCGATCGATGCTGAAATTGGACAAGAATCGATCTTTGACCGGAAAAACTACTTCTACCCAGACCTCCCAAAGGGCTACCAAATCAGTCAATTTGAAAAACCGATTGTGGGCCCGGGTCGCGTCACGATCAGTCTTGAAGACGGCACCACCAAGATAATCAACGTGACTCGCGCGCACCTAGAAGAAGATGCAGGCAAGAGCGTTCACGATGCGTTTGACGGAAAGACCGGTGTCGACCTAAACCGAGCCGGTACACCGCTGTTAGAAATCGTCTCTGAGCCTGAATTGCGATCAGCAAAAGAGGCGGTTGCCTACCTTAAAGTGATTCATTCAATTATCCGCTATCTCGACATTTCTGATGGCAACATGGCCGAAGGATCAATGCGTTGTGATTGTAACGTCTCAATTCGGCCCAAAGGAACTAACACACTCGGCACGCGCACCGAAATTAAAAACGTGAACTCGTTCCGTTTTGTTGAGAAAGCCATCAATACCGAAATCAATCGGCAGATTGAAATTTTGGAAGATGGTGGACGGGTGATCCAAGAAACTCGCCTCTATGATCCAGATAAAGACGAAACCCGTTCGATGCGCTCAAAAGAAGAAGCCAACGATTATCGGTACTTCCCAGACCCTGACCTGTTACCAGTCGTTCTCGATGACAGCTTCATTAGCGCTTGCCGCGATGCATTGCCAGAGCTTCCTGGAGCGCGCAGAGCACGATATATCAGTGAATACGGTATCACGGATTATGATGCAGGCGTTTTAGTCGCTGATCGCGACGTCGCTGATTACTTCGCAGAAGTTGCGAATACATCGGGCGAGGGCAAGCTTGCGGCTAACTGGGTTATGGGTAGTGTTTTGGCTGAACTGAATCAAACAGGTGGGTCGATCACAGACTTCCCAGTGACTGCAAAGCAATTGTCCGATCTGATAGGCCGACTTAAAGACAAAACGCTCAATTCAAAGACAGCAAAAACTGTTTTTGAGGCTTTATTAGCAAGCGAAGGCGAAGTAGATGCAATCATCGAGTCCAGGGGTCTCGTTCAAGTCACAAACACGGGCGCAATTGAAATGATTGTCGATGAAGTGATTACCGAAAACCCAGACCAAGTCGCCAACTACCGCTCAGCCCCAGAAGATAAACAAGCGAAGATGCTTGGATTCTTTGTTGGCCAAGTCATGAAAAAATCACAAGGGAAAGCAAACCCTCAGGCCGTGAATCAAATTTTGAGTTCAAAACTCCGGGTCTGATCCGCACACCTGGCAAGCGGGGTCCTTCCGGTACCGGAAGGACTTCCATTCCATGGTCTTTGCATTAAACCGTGTCAGTCGTCCAACCAAGCGGTCAGGCCAACCAAGCAGTACACCCAACACCTCAACCGCCTGAAGAGTACCTAAAGTGCCGACGACAGGACCCAATACCCCTGTTTGTGCGCAAGTTGGCTCTACCTCAGGAACATCCGGTATGAGGCAGGCATAACAGGGATTATCTCGATGACGCAGATCGATCGTTGTCAGTTGCCCTTCAACGCCCAAAGCTGCCGCAGAGACTGTTGGGACTTGATACTTAAATGCCAACCGATTGGCTAAAAAACGTGTCGCAAAACGATCGGTGCAATCGGCAATACACTGCGCGCTAGCAACTACCTCATCAACGTTCTGATCATCTGCTTGTGCATCAATCACATCGATCTGAATCCAGGGATTGATCCCCTGGATTCGTTCTCGTGCAGACTCAACCTTCAATCGGTTCAAGCTACTCTGGCTATGAATCACCTGACGATGAAGATTGGTTTCATCCACTGTATCGCCATCGACAAGCGTTAACCGACCGACACCAGCAGCACCAAGATACAACGCAAGCGGACTCCCAAGACCGCCGAGTCCAAGGACAACAACGTGCGATTGCTTGAGACGCTCTTGGCCATCGATATCAACATCGGACAGGAGAATCTGTCTTGCATAATGCAATAGTTCTGAATCTGTCATCATGGCCTTTGCATCCTTGTCACTCGATCCCTACCTGCTAAGTCTTGATGCGTCTGGACTGACTGCCAACCCATATCGATCGCTAGTTTTCTCACATCATGGGCCTGACGATGACCATGCTCAAGGCACAACAAACCATCTTCGGCCAAATGATTCGGTGCATAAGTCAAGATTCTCCGAATCAAAGATAAGCCATTATTCTCTGAAAAGAGTGCCATCGATGGTTCATGAGCGATCACATCGGGGTCTATTTCTGGATCATCCCATGCGATATACGGTGGATTTGCTGTGATCAATTGAAACTCAAAAAGCCCTTCAAACAGATCTGCTTGCATGCACTCCACATCTAGCTGTAACACAGCGGCGTTATTGGCTGCACACCGAACTGCATGTTCTGACAGGTCACTGGCTGTCACTGTACAGCCAGGATGCCGCGCTTTCATGGCAAGAGCCACAGCGCCAGAGCCCGTACAGAGGTCGTGAACCGATTGAATATTGGCATCGGAAATCAATGCGGAGGCGATCTCGACCAGCGTTTCAGTATCCGGTCTCGGAATCAGTACTTCAGAATCAATCGCGAGCTTTAACCCATCGAAATAGCTCACCCCCAAGATATAAGCCAAAGGCTCACCGGCAATCGATCGGTGCGCGATATCAAGGATCTTCTCGGCTTTATCATCATCAACTGGGGATTCAGCTGCGAGAATTTGCTCAGTGAGTGATAATCCAAGCACTTCCGAAAAGACCAGTTGCTGTTCGCTGTGGGTCCATCTGGCTAGACGAACGCGATCGGAACGCTGTATTTCAGCAAGCGTCATGCGCCTGTATCAAGGCCTGCTAGAAGCTCGGCCTGATACTCCTGGACAAGTGGATCGATGATCATCTGACAGGCACCATCCATCATCTCATCCAACCGATAGAGAGTGAGGTTAATCCGATGATCCGTGACGCGTCCTTGCGGGAAGTTGTAGGTGCGGATACGCTCGGAACGATCTCCGGATCCAACCAATGACTTTCGTTCGCTCGCTTCTTTTGCTTGCTGCTCTTGTCGTGCCGCATCCTCTAATCGTGCCTGCAACAAACTCAACGCCCGCGCCTTATTTTTGTGCTGTGAGCGTTCATCCTGGCACTCCACCACGACCCCCGTCGGGATATGAGTAATACGAATTGCAGAATCAGTTTTGTTCACGTGCTGACCACCGGCTCCGCTGGCGCGAAAGGTATCGATGCGCAGATCTTTGGCATCAATGATGGTTTCTGCCATCGGATCGGCTTCGGCCATGACAGCGACTGTGCAGGCTGAGGTATGGACACGTCCTTGAGACTCTGTCGCAGGGACACGCTGTACGCGATGCGCACCCGATTCAAACTTCAAACGACCATACACCCGGTCGCCAGCGACTTTCATGATGATTTCTTTATAGCCACCGAGCTCGGCTCTCGATTCAGACAGGACTTCTGTTTTCCATCCTTGCGTTTCAGCAAATTTAAGATACATCCGTGTCAAATCACCAGCGAAAAGTGCAGCTTCATCACCACCGGTCCCTGCTCGGATTTCGACAAATGCACTGCGAGAATCGGCTGGATCTTTGGGGATGAGTGCGACCTGTAATTGAGACTCAAGTGATTCTAGTTCCTCACGGATATCAGGTAGCTCACTCTCGGCAAGCTCTTTCATGTCCACATCATCGCCGTTGAGATAACTCTCAAGCTCAACGCGGTCCGCTTCTAACAGACGGCGCTTTTGAACCAACTGAACAACAGGCTCAATTTCGCTGTATTCCTGCGAGAAAGCGACAAATTGCGTCTGATTACCAATCACTTCTGGATCGGCAAGTAAGGCTGCAAGTTCTTCATGTCGATCGACCAATTGATCCAATCGACTCAATAGGGATGATTTCAATCCAAATCCTCAATGTCATCTATC
Organism: Gammaproteobacteria bacterium; assembly: GCA_038109325.1. Lineage (GTDB taxonomy): Bacteria > Pseudomonadota > Gammaproteobacteria > Pseudomonadales > Litorivicinaceae > HIMB30. The sequence goes on from JAYNIS010000026.1 coordinate 11,915, forward strand.
GTAAAGAGCCGATGGGTCGCCTCAATAAGCGATAAATCACCCTGCTCTGCAGCGCTTCGCAATGCCACTGTAGGCGCATGCAAAAACTTGTTGGTTAGGTTTCGACTCAATTGCTGAAGCACTTCATCCGCCGGCTTGCCCGACTCAAGCGCTTTCACAGCCCTTGCTAACTCTTGCTCAGACAGCTCTTGAGTGCTGTCCCTTAATTGCTTAATCGTATCGACTGCACGGTATCCTCTGATCTCGCGCTGCCAATCATCGAGTGCATCTTTGATCAACTGCTCTGCATGTCTAGCAGCCTCCTGACGCTGCTCGAGACCCTCGTCGACGACTGTTTGTAAATCATCAACCGTATACAAATACACCGAGTCGATGTCACCCACCTCTGGCTCAATATCCCGTGGTACAGCCAAATCCACCATAAACATCGGCTTGTGACGTCTGACTTTTTGTGCACGCTCGACCATTCCTTTCCCGAGAACCGGGATTGGAGCTCCAGTCGACGCAATCACAATGTCGGCATGCTGAATTCGCTCGCTCAATTCAGCGAGTGACCATGCAAATCCATCAATCGTTGCAGCCAGCGTTTCGGCATTGGCGAGCGTCCGGTTCACCACATCAATCCCCTGAACGCCCTGGCCGTTGAGGTGTTCTGCAACAAGCTGAATCGTTTCTCCGGCACCGACCAACACAACTTTGCAAGACGACAGATCTGAAAAAATTCGGCTAGCGAGATTAACCGATGCATAGGCCACTGAAACCGGATTCCGGCCGATCGCAGTCTCGGTGCGCACACGTTTCGCAATTGATAAAACTCTCGAAAATGCCTGTTCAAGTTCGGTGCCGCATGTGAGCGCATCACGTGCTGAACGAATCGCGTCCTTGAACTGTCCGAGAATTTGCGGTTCACCCAACACCAATGAGTCAAGGCCAGACGCTACACGCATCATGTGTTGCGCAGCCTTCAAATCTCTAAATGCATAGACGTGTGGAGCGAGTGCATCAGCATCAACCGCATGGAAACCTGCAAGCCAGCGGACAATATCGGGTTCATCTTCACCATCAATCGCTAAAAAAAGCTCTGTCCGATTGCATGTCGATAATATTACTCCTTCTCGGACACCGGGAAAATCACGGGTTAACTGCGCTAAAGCATCAGGCAGACGCGATGCATCAAATGCAACCTGCTCACGCAGTTCCACTGGCGCCGTGGTATGGTTAAGCCCAAGAGTTAGAAGAGCCATTTAGAAACAGATGAAACCCAAATCAAAACAGTGGCCGGATTGTAGCAGAGCTTGCGCCCTCTTGGTCTTACTTACGCTTGTAGGATGCCAGCCGGCAGGCA
>JAYNIS010000027.1:0-13083 GCA_038109325.1 Gammaproteobacteria bacterium
GCTTCAGTTAGTGGAAACAGAGCGATTCCAAACTGCATCTGAAGCCAATCGATTAGAAACGCTTCCGGTGGGTCCTGCGAGAGGATTGATTGTCGATCGTAATGGGGTCGTGTTAGCCGAAAATCGTCCCAATCTTCAGCTCTTATTGGTTCCGGAAGAAGTGCCTGATTTAGATCAGTTGATCGCAGAAGTTCGGAAGCGCATTGAATTTACAGACAATGATGCTGAGCGTTTTGCGAAGAACTTAAAAACGCGTCGTAGGCCTCGTGATCCTGTGGTTGTAAAAGATGAGTTGTCAGAATTGGATGCGGCACGGATCGCTGTCGATTTATTTCGGTTTACGGGGCTGAAAATCGAAGCGCGACCAACGCGTTACTATCCTTATGGTGGTTTGACTGCACATAGTCTCGGGTATGTGGGGCGGTTATCGCTCAATGAATTAAAGAACATTGAGGAAAGTCGGTACGCAGGGACTGAAACGATTGGAAAGCTTGGCGTTGAGAAAGCCTACGAGGATATGCTTCTCGGTCAGGTCGGGGTAGAGCGGGTAGAAACCAGTGCGCGTGGTCAAATCATGCGATCGATTGATCGCAACGAGCCAGTACCTGGTGCGGATATACCCTTGCACATGGATATTGGTTTGACTGCCAAACTATACGATGTATTGGGTGATAATCGTGGTGCAATCGTCGCTATTGACCCCAAAAATGGTGGGATTTTGGGGCTCGCAAGTGCGCCGACCTATGACGCTAACTCGTTTATTGGTGGAATCAGTCAGGCCGAATATTCAGCGCTGCAAGTCGACCGAGATACGCCTCTTTTTAATCGCGCATTGCGCGGACAATACCCTCCAGGCTCAACGATTAAGCCAATGCTTGGGTTAGTTGGGCTTCACTACGGTGCAGTCAGTTGGAAGACAGAGATTGCCGACCGTGGGTATTTTCAGCTCTCCGGAGACGACCATAAGTATCGAGATTGGAAGAAGTGGGGACATGGCCGCGTCAACATGGATAAAGCGGTCATCGAATCTTGCGATACCTACTTTTACGAGATGGCCGTTCGACTCGGTATCGATCAGATGTCAGAAGGCATGCAACACTTTGGATTTGGACGGCGGCAAGGTCGAGATATCCAAGGAGACCTCCCTGGTATTCTTCCCAGTAGAGAGTGGAAACGGTCCGCGAGAAATCAGTCTTGGTACTTGGGTGAGACTATTATCTCTGGGATCGGACAAGGGTTTTGGGTAACAACACCACTACAATTAGCGGTTGCAACTACTGCGATGGCACGCCGAGGAAACTTTATTGAACCACACTTCTCAGTGCTCGAAGACGTGGACGCGGGCGCTCCCGTCCCAATTGGTGATTCGATGGATTGGGAGCGGATGATTGATGCTATGGAAGATGTGCTTCACGGAGAGCTTGGAACAGCGCGCGGTGCCGCCCGGGGTCTGAATTATCGGATTGCAGGCAAAACAGGAACAGCGCAGGTGGTTGGTATTGGTCAGGACGAAGAATATGAGGCGGCTGAGGTGGAAGAGGGATTTCGTGACCATGCGCTTTTTGTCGGTTTTGCACCCGCGGATTCTCCAAGCATCGTTGTCGCGCTGATCATAGAAAACGGCGGATCTGGCGGTACAACCGCTGCGCCCATCGCCCGTAAAATTTTCGATTATTGGTTGCTTGAACGAAATGAGGGTTCAAGGCCCCCGAACATTAGTTATGTAGCTAAAATAAATCAACGTCTGCTCGAGCCAAAACATGCTGACAGCAACTGACACAGGACATATTGAGTCGTTTAGACCCAGGCGTTTTTCGCAACGTTATGGTGTCGACCCACTACTGACACTGTTCGTTCTAGTGACAGCTCTATATGGTTTGATCATCTTGTATTCGGCATCAGGGCAGAACTTGTCGATGGTACTCCGTCAGGGTGCTCACGTTGTCGTCGGGCTTGGAGTGATGGCGCTACTGTCACAGGTGCGCCGTGATGTCATCGTTCAAATCACTCCATTCATGTTTATGTTCGCGGCCCTGCTGTTAGTCGCGGTGTTATTGTTTGGAGTTGGCGCTAAAGGTGCTCAGCGCTGGCTCGCACCGCCTGGTCTCCCCAGGTTTCAGCCATCAGAACTCATGAAGCTTGCACTTCCAGCAATGGTCGCATGGTGGTTGACACGACATAAGCTTCCTCCGTCGATGTCACAGTTAGTGATTGCTGCAGTCCTGATCGTTGTTCCAGTGGTTTTAATAGCGAAACAACCTGACCTGGGGACTAGTATCATCATTGCTGGCTCAGGTTTTTTCTCGATTTTTTTGGCAGGGATTTCTTGGCGCTTGTTGGCTGTACTTGGCGGTTTCGGTGTGGCGGCTTTACCTGTGCTTTGGATGTTCATGCATGATTATCAGCGTACTCGAGTGATGACCTTGCTAGATCCTCAGAGCGATCCGCTAGGCGCTGGATGGAATACGATTCAGGCAATGACGGCCCTTGGCTCCGGAGGGATGTTTGGAAAAGGGTATGCAGCAGGAACCCAAGCGCAATTGAAGTTTCTTCCTGAATCACACACGGACTTTATTGTGGCCGTCCTTGGAGAAGAAATGGGTTTTTTGGGTATTAGTGTACTACTCGTATTGTATGCGCTGATCCTCTGTCGTTGTTTGGTATTGACCATGCGCGCACAGGGGAATTTTGGCAGACTGCTATCAGGGTCAATTACGCTGACTTTTTTTGTTTATGTGTTTGTCAATGTGGGAATGGTTAGTGGAGTTTTGCCTGTGGTGGGTGTGCCTTTGCCGTTAATTAGTTATGGTGGGACATCGATTGTTTCGTTGTTGATTGGATTTGGTTTGATTATGTCAATGCAACGGACTAACCGGGTACTTTCAGGGGAGTCATAATGCGCATATGTCCGGCAGTTGCGGTGGTTATTAGTTTGGTTGGGATGCACATCCCGATGGCATCAGCGAACTATGCAGAACGACCAGAAGTTCAAGCGATGGCTGATCGTTTGGCGACAAAAGGACTTGACCGAAATGAGGTCTTGAAAGTGATGTCAGGGGCTAAACGTTTGGACTCTGTGATCAACGCAATGAACCGTCCAGCTGAAAAGAAAGAGTGGAGGGATTACCGGCCGATCTTCATGAAAAGTGCACGGGTCAAGGCGGCTGCAAGTTTTTATCAAACCCATCAAGATACTTTAAAGCGGGCTGAAGCAGAGCTCGGCGTTCCGGCCCCAGTAGTCCTGGCCATCATTGGTGTCGAGACTTATTACGGAAAAAATAAGGGTAGTTTCAGGGCTTTGGATGCCTTGGCGACACTTGGCCTTGATTACCCGAAGCGTGCCAAATTCTTTTTGGGAGAGCTTGAGGCTCTCTTTCTCCTTGGTAAAGAAGAGAACCTGCGAGCGACCGAATTAAAAGGTTCATACGCAGGAGCGATGGGTTATGGACAGTTTATTCCGTCAAGCTATCTCGCTTATGCTGTCGATTTTGATAACGATGGACATCGTGACTTGATTAACAATCCCGTCGATGCGATTGGGTCAGTTGCGAACTATCTCGCGAAGCACGGTTGGGATATGAGTTACGGGATCGCAAGCCCCGTATCGAATGCAAAAGGCCAAGTCGAGCGAATGGAGTCTCGTGTCGACGTCAAAGAGACTGGGGTGGAATTGGCTTCAAAGGGTGTCAAAGGTATTCCAGATGCATGGTCCTCTTTGCCACTTGATGTGCTCGGGTTATATGGGGCCAAGGGAGCAGAATACTGGGTAGTGACCAAAAACTTTTACGTCATTACCCGCTATAACCGATCACCCCTGTATGCCATGGCGGTAACCCAGTTGTCTGAAGAAATCGCTAAGGAACTCGGCCTATGATGCGAAGTGCTCTTGTCCTGGCTTTACTCTGGCTTGGCGGGTGTGCATCTGTCCAGCAATGGATGGGGGTGGCAGAGCCTGTTGACGATGCACCAGTTGTTGAGGAAGTTCCCGATGGTCCACCGTTGATCACCTCTGTGGATGTGGATTCGTTGCCCCAACCAGAAGCAAAGCCTGAGCCTCTCTCCCAATATGGAAATCCTGAAACCTATGAGGTTGAGGGTGTGACTTACGCGATCGTGCCTGTTGGACCTGGTTTTTCTGAGATCGGAACTGCCAGTTGGTATGGTCGTAAATTTCATGGGCGACTCACTTCTTCAGGTGAGCCATTTGATATGTTCCAGTTCACGGCTGCGCATAAGACCATGCCTATTCCCGCATGGATTCGCGTCACCAATTTAGAAAATAATCAGTCCTTGGTTGTGCGCGTCAATGATCGAGGGCCCTTCAAAGATGACCGGGTATTAGATTTGTCCTGGGCGGCCGCGAAACGGCTTGGTTTTTCTGAGAACGGGACAGCAGAGGTGAGTTATGAGGTGCTCACGGTGCCAACCTCTGATGCGGCTTTAATTGCTAATCCGTTGGTAAAGCCAGCACAGGCTATTTTTCAGGTGACTGCGGTCTCAACCGAAGTTCAGGCGCAAAAGGTTGCTGATCAAATTCGAGAAGCACTAGTGAAGGATCTAGCAACAGTCCGAGTCGAATCGAATGGTGCCGGCCTATTTCGAGTACAGGTGCTACCAAAAACAGATTTAAGTATTGAACGCGAAATTTATGAGCAGTTAGTGGCCCTTGGATGGTCACCACAGCGATTAATCGCAAAATAATTGAGTGAAGCAAGGAGAGTAGAGTGCGTCTATTTTGGATCGCCCTGACATGTATGTTCAGTTTGACCGCTGGAGCCAATGTGCCGTTGACAGAGGCACTTGGAAATGGACCACCCATTCCTGCAGCACCGAAGTTACAAGCATCTGGATATTTATTAATCGATGCTACCAATGGTGAAGTCTTGGTCGAATATAATGCCGACCAGCCATTGCCTCCTGCATCCCTCACGAAAATGATGACTGCTTACATTGCTGAGCGTGAAATTGCTGAAGGGCGTGCGAGCTTTGATGACAAGGTGCCAGTGAGCGTCAAAGCATGGAAAACGGGTGGCTCTAGGATGTTTATCCGCGAAGGAACAGAAGTGCGTCTTGAGGATTTGCTTCGTGGAATCATTATTCAGTCAGGTAATGATGCGAGCGTTGCAGTTGCTGAATACGTCGCTGGATCTGAAGATGTGTTTGCCGATGTCATGAATCAAACTGCAGCAAGCCTTGGAATGACCAATACGCAATTTAAGAATTCCACAGGACTCCCTCAAGAAGGGCATTACACGACTGCTAAGGATCTCGGAACATTAGCCGCGAGAATAATCAAAGACTTCCCAGATACCTATTCGATTTATCAAGAGAAAAACTTCACCTATAACGGAATAAAACAGGCGAACCGAAACAGCCTCTTATTCCGTGACCCAAGTGTGGATGGCTTAAAGACCGGGCACACCGAAGAAGCGGGTTATTGTCTGGTTGTAAGTGCTAAGCGTGATGGATTCCGTCTCATTTCGGTCGTTATGGGTACGGCTAGTGAGAAAGCGCGTGAACAGGAAACAACCAAACTGATGCAATACGGGTTCCGTTATTTCAGTGGTCAGACCGTGTTTGAAGTAGGTCAGCCTTTGCCTGAGAGCTCTCGTAAGGTGTGGTTTGGTGATGCTGAGTCAGTGGAGCTAGCCCCAACTGAGTCGCTCTATGTCACTTTACCGCTTGGTCGCGAATCATCGATTCAAGCAACGCTTGATGCACCAGATACATTGGATGCGCCACTTGAAGCAGGCACTGTTGTTGGCACAGTCAAAATCATGCTTGGTGAACGAGTGCTTGCTGAGTCACCTGTGGCTGTCGCTCAGGCTGTTCCTGAGGGCGGCCTATTTAAACGCCTTGTGGATTTCGTGTTGAGATTATTTGCATGACCTGGTGCTGCCTGAATGGCGAGATGATGCCAATCGAACAGGCAGTGGTTTCTCCAATGGATCGTGGTTTCCTGTTTGGTGATGGCGTGTATGAGGTGATGGCGCAAGTCGACGGTCGCATTCGTGCAAAATCACTTCATGAAGCACGGCTGCGCTCGAGCCTTGATGCCATTAAATTAGATGTTTCAGTCACTGAAGTGTTTTCCGATGTTGATCGGTTGATCGAGAAAGCAGGGCTCTCGGATGCAAAAATTTATGTACAAGTGACGCGCGGGGCTGCGCCAGTTCGAGACCACGCATTTCCAGCGCAAATCTCACCGACTATTTTTCTAACGATCAGTGAATTTGCAGCAGTGTCACAAAAGCCAGCCAAAGCCATCGTGCGTCCAGATATCCGTTGGCGTAGAAATTCCATCAAATCGGTCTCGCTACTCGGTAACGTGCTCTTATTACAAGAGGCTCGCGAGAATGGTGCGCAAGAAGCGATTTTGTATCGTGATGAACTCGTAACTGAGGCATCGACCTCGAATGTATTTGTAATTCGGGGTCAGATATTAATTACGCCACCACTGAGTGATTTGATTCTTCCCGGGATCACGCGTCACTTGGTGGTTGAGATGGCTTCAACTGTTGGCCTGAAGGTCATTGAAGAGCAAGTGCATGTCGACTCACTGTGTAGCGCTGATGGTGTATTCGTTTCAAGTTCCACGCGTGGACTGATGCCGATTGTTGAGCTTGATCCAGGTGGGCAGGTCGGTGGAGGGCAAATGACGGATGCCTTTTTGGCACTTCAAGCGGCCTACGATGAGAGGCTTCATCACCATGATTAAAGGGTCGCAACCAGAAAAGCCAACGATTGAGTTTCCTTGCCACGGGTACCACGTTTCTGTGGTCGCTGATACGCACGATGGGTTTGTAACGATTTTGGAAGAAATCGTGACTCGCCATTGTGGCGGCTATGATGCTGCAGAGTTACGAGTCACAGCGAGCAAAAATGGGAAATACCAAAGCTTCCGGTTCTCGATTACCGCAGAAAGCGAAGAGCAACTGAAGAATCTTCACGAAGACCTCAAGGCGACAGGTCGAGTTCATATGGTTTTGTGATGACAGAGGTCATCATTGTTGATCGAGGGTTCGAGCCCTACGAACAAACGCATCAAGCGATGAAAGAACAGATCGCGCTCTTGAAAGGTGGGCAGCGTGCGGAATTATGGTGTGTTCAACACCCTTCCGTATTTACCCAAGGTCAGGCCGGCAAGGCCGAACATGTTTTAAAGCCGGGCGAGATACCGATTGTCCAATCCGATCGTGGCGGACAGGTGACTTACCATGGTCCAGGCCAAGTCATCCTCTACACCCTGATTCCAATGAAACACTTTTCGCTCAACGTCAGGGAGCTGGTAAATCTTCTTGAGAATACGGTGATTGCCTTATTGGAGTCCTATGGCGTGCCTTCTCAGGCGCGTCCTGATGCCCCTGGTGTCTATGTTGAAGGTCGGAAGATTGCGAGTCTGGGTTTAAGGATTCGACACGGCGTGTCCTACCATGGTGCTGCAATGAATGTGTCTATGGACCTTGAGCCGTTCTCACGAATCAATCCCTGTGGGTACGAGGGACTTCAGGTCACGCAGCTATCTGATCTAGCCTCGAATGTGGTTGTGGATACTGTCTCCGACCAGCTCAGTCAAACTTTCAAGGAACAGTTATTGGAGTTAGCGAGTCATCGGTTGGCCAGCCAGACCCAATAAGACATCTTTGATCATTGACCACGCAGGTTCTCGTGTCGCACCTTTGATCGTCATGTCAGCATCATGGCAGAGCGTTAGCAGTTTTCTAAGCTGCGTGAGATTTAACCGATTCACTGCGCCACGAACGAGCCCTACACGTGATTGCCATACTCGTAACGAACTAATGGCTTGATTCGCTGATTCACCTTGATCCATTCGGTATCGAATTTGAAGCAAAATATCGAGTTCTCGAGAAATTGCCCAAAGTGCAGTCATTGCCTCAACACCTTCAGCCTTCAATAGGTCGGTAATTCGATTCAGTCCAGATATGTCTGATTTCATAGCGAGATCAACCAAGTCATAGACGGTATGACGCGCGCTTTGCGTTAATACATCAAGTACTTGGTCGAGCGATAACGTTAGCCCTTCAATCAGGTCAGGCTGAATGAGCTTCAGTCGTTCGATCACCTGGCCAGCCGCGAGTAAGTTACCTTCGGTATGCATCTGAACCGCGGATTTCGCTTCTGGATCCATAACAATGTGGTGTGATTGAAGTTCCGAATCGAGCCATTTGGCGAATTGATACGAAGGAACTGCGTTGGCCTCAACCACAGCGTTCGACTTTTCGAGAGTTTGAAGCCAGGTCGTTGATGATTCACCTTTTCCAAGCTTCGGGCCGCTGATGAGGAGCCGTTTATCATCAGGTGGGTTTTGAAGCCATTGACCGAGTGCTTCACGTAACGATTTGTCGAGTGTGGTTCTACTGAGTCGGAGCTCGACCAGCGTCTGGTCTGCAAATAGAGATAGGGCGTCGAGTTCACTCAGGAGTCGACTCGCAAGATCAGGCTCAGTTTGGTCGAGCACCAATCGCTCTGTGAAGCCTTGGTCTTTGCCAGTCTTTCTCCACAGATCTCCGATTCGGGTGATGAAAAATGCCTCATCACCCAACAAAGCAGTAACAGCAGGAAGACCCGTATTCCATTGGTGGCCATTAAATTCAGAGGCTTTGATGGCCATGGATCAGTTGGCCTTTGGAGTGTCTGTTTGCTTGAGTGCTTGCTCGTAGCGAACACGGATGGATGGCATGATCTGGCGAAGTAAATCAGTCTCAAGACTACGTTTTAGTTGAGCAACCCGCTGGTCTTCTGCTGATGTGTCTGCGCTACCATCAACGTAAATCAGCGTCGCGCGGACCTTGGTCTCTGGGATCAAAAGCACGAGGTCATCACCAACAAGACTGTAGGTCATTTCAAGCGCCAGTTCAGTTTGATCACCACCTGATACAGAGCCAAGCACACGATTGGTCAACGTCGGGAGCGACAGCTTCAGAACAGGGACTGAGCCTGATGATACGACATTAGCGCCTTGTTCTTTCAATTGGCGAGTGATGTTTTGGACAATTGGTGAGTAGGGATCAGTTGTCTCTATGCGTAATGATTCGGGGAGTTGTCCCTTCGGTGTGTCAGTACCGCGCAGTCTAAAACCACAGCCGGTGAGAAGTCCTGCGGCAGAAAGTACCAAAAATACACGTCGATTCATCATGCTGGTGTCACCACTAAATTAACAAGTTTTTGAGGAACCACGATCGCCTTCTTTTCGACCATCCCTTCGAGGAATTTTGCGACCGCAGGTTCTTCACGGGCCAAGGTCAAAATGGTGTCTTTGTCTGCATCAGCGGCCACTTCAATCCGCCCTCTGAGCCTTCCGTTAACCTGAACCACTAATGTGAGGGTATTCCGTGTTAACGCATCTTCGCGCACTGTTGGCCAACTCACATCAATTAATGAGTTGGTGCGACCCAGGTTTGACCATAGATGCTCCGCGATATGTGGAGTGATCGGTGACAACAAAACAACGAGCGCTTCAATTGCTTCAGAGCGCACGCGCCAGTCAGACTCTGTCTGTGCATTAAATTTCATCACGCTGTTGGTCAGTTCCATAACAGAGGCAATCGCCGTGTTGAAATGATAACGCCGTCCAATGTCATCAGAGACTTTTGCAATTGTTTCATGTAGTTTGCGGTATACATCACGTGCGTCACCTGAGATGGTCTCAAGGTCGACCTCACCAGAGGTTGAGTGCTTGCCTTCAGAGATGTGTTCAGTGACTAACGTATGTACGCGTTTCAAGAAACGATGTGCACCGGCAACGCCATCATCAGACCACTCGAGAGAAAGCTCAGGCGGTGCTGCAAACATCATGAATAAACGAACAGTATCAGCGCCGTATTGATCGATGAGCTCTTGCGGGTCAACAGTGTTGCCTTTCGACTTCGACATCTTCGACCCATCTTTTAAGACCATACCTTGTGTCAGGAGTTTCTTAAACGGTTCATCACTGTCGACGAGGTCAAGATCACGTAGCACTTTGTGGAAGAAGCGCGCATACAGTAGGTGCAAAATGGCGTGCTCAATACCACCGATGTAGAGGTCAACGGGAAGCCAATAGTTGGCGTTGTCGTCGAGCATCGCGTCATTTGAAAAGGCACTTGCGAATCGTGCGTAGTACCAGCTCGACTCCATGAACGTATCGAAGGTGTCTGTTTCACGTTTTGCTGGACGTCCGGTATCAGGGTCAACGGTGTCGACAAAGTCACTTCGGCTAGCCAATGGGCTTCCTGAACCATCAACCACGACATCTTCTGGCAAGGTCACCGGAAGATCATCATCTCGAACAGTTTTTAAGCCTTCGTCCGTATGAATTACAGGGATGGGGCAACCCCAGTACCGCTGGCGTCCAACACCCCAGTCACGAAGACGGTAGTTTATTGTCACGCGACCAATACCCATGTCGTCGAGTGCGTTGGCGACTGATTTGAATGCATTCTCAAAGTTCAGGCCATCAAACGGTCCGGAATTGATCGTGACACCCGTTTTTTCGCACCATGCTTGCTTGCTGAGATCATATTCAGGATCGTCAGCGACTGGTTTGATGACTGGCTTGATCGGTAAGCCGTATTGCGTCGCGAATTCCCAGTCACGCTGATCGTGACCTGGCACTGCCATGACAGCGCCTGAACCGTAATCCATCAAGACGAAGTTGGCGATCCAGATTGGAACCTCTTCACCTGTGAATGGATGAATCACATACTCACCAGTGGCCATCCCTTTTTTCGGTGCTTGTGCAAGATCGGCTTCTGCCACCGACATGTGCGCACATTCTTCAATGAAGGCAGCCACGTCCGGATCCGATTCTGCTGCCTTTTTGGCAATTGGGTGCTGTGCGGCAACAGCGACATAGGTGATCCCCATGATGGTATCTGGACGCGTCGTGTACACTTCAAGACGCTCATCGGAGCCTTTGCGTTCAAAACTGAACTCAACACCTTGGCTTCGTCCGATCCAGTTTTTCTGCATGGTTTTGACCTGTTCAGGCCAATCCACAGAATCTAAATCATCGAGTAATTCATCTGCATAATCCGTGATGCGGATAAACCACTGATCAATCTCACGCTGTTCGACAAGTGCTCCAGAGCGCCAGCCCCGGCCATCGATAACCTGTTCATTTGCGAGCACAGTTTGATCGACCGGATCCCAGTTCACGCGCGCTTTTTTGCGGTAAGCGAGCCCTTTCTCAACCATGCGAGTAAAGAGCCACTGTTCCCAGCGATAGTAATCTGGTGTGCAGGTTGCGAGTTCGCGATCCCAGTCGTACCCAAAACCAAGGCGTTTTAATTGGCCGCGCATGTGGTCGATGTTGTCGTAAGTCCAAGCGGCCGGAGGTAATTTGTTTTGAATGGCTGCATTTTCAGCAGGCATGCCAAATGCGTCCCAGCCCATCGGCTGTAGCACGTTATAACCTTTCATGGTCATAAAGCGGCTGATCACGTCTCCGATGGTGTAATTTCGGACGTGACCCATATGCAGTTTGCCCGATGGATACGGAAACATGCAGAGACAATAGAACTTGGGCTTCGTGGGATCTTCCGTCGTTTTAAACGTTTGTTCTGATTCCCAGTACTGCTGGATTTCCGGTTCAATAATCTGAGGTTGGTAATCGCGCTCCATGAGCTCTAGATAGTCCTTCGGGTGAAAAGGCTAAAGGATAGCGTTTCGGTCACCTGACTGTAAGGCGTTTTGTGAAAAAACTGTGCTATTTGGGTATGAAGGCTTCGTTGCGCCTGGTTAGGGTCAAAATCACGATCAATAGAATGATAAGAGGCGCTTCACCAGCGAGTGAATAGGGTGTCACTGTGGTCGCAGGAATCACAGTGTGTGACAGAATGCCGCGCTCAAATCTTGGGAGTATGGTTTCAACTTGCCCGCGCGCATTGATAAACGCTGTCAACCCATCGTTGGTTGCTCGAACGACAGGCTTACCGAGCTCGCGCGCACGGATCTGCGCGATTTGGAGATGTTGATCGGGTCCGATTGAATCACCGAACCAAGTATCGTTTGATACGGTCAAGAGGATATTTGCATTGTCTGCAATGTCTCGTGCCTGGCCGGTATAGGCGATTTCATAACAGATCAAAGGGCCAAATTTCAGGAGCCCATGTGTCAGCAAACTGTGTTGACTGCCAGGGATGATCGCGGACATGGGTAAATCAAAAAACTCAATCAGGCCGCGAAGTAGAGATTCAAGCGGTACGTATTCGCCGAAAGGAACAAGTCGAGTTTTGTCGTAAGTCCCTTTGCCTGAACCGAGTGTGATTAATCTGTTGGTATATCGCCCTTGGCTTTGACCGAGCACGCCCGTGATCAATGTTTGTCCATTGGAAAGAAGCATCAGATCGAGGTCTGGCAAGGCTGAGTTGACTCGCGATTCAGTCATCGGCAGTGCGGTCTCAGGCCAGATAATGACACGCGCATCTGCGGGGAGTCCGTTGACGACATGTTGCTCAACAATGCGTCCACGAAACTCAGGCTTCCATTTTTCTGATTGAGCGATCACTGGTTGCCAGAGGGCAACACGGGTAGCCTGTGTCGGATCCTCATTGGGTTGAAATTGTCCGTTCAGGATCGGGCCTATCATCAGGAAGACACTCGGAATAATCAGAGTAATAAGCCGTCGATCCATGAGGCTTGCCAAGAATCCTCCCGCGGTCAGCGCGATGATCGCAGACACACCAAATACGCCAAGCCATGACAGATAGCCCTCGAACGGTGTATTGAGCGCACTGTAACCGAATAGCAGCCATGGAAATCCGGTTAAAAACCAGCTACGGAAAGCCTCCATTGTGACCCAGCAAGCGGTCAGTAAGCATACCTTTCCAAGTGTTGTCGACCATCGCTGATGCCAGCTTGCATATCCCCAGGAGGCGAGGCCCGGGAAAATCGCGAGTCCCGCTGCAAAGATCGAGGTCATCGCAAACGCCAATGGGATTGATGCGCCGCCGTGTTCGGTCATGCTCACAGAGACCCATGAGACTCCGGAACCAAAGAGTCCAAGACCGTAGATAAATCCAATAGAAAAGCCGGGATGCTTGATCGAAAGCCACATCCAGATGGCGATGCTTACCAGTCCAA
>JAYNIS010000028.1:0-12429 GCA_038109325.1 Gammaproteobacteria bacterium
ATCCGAATATTCCCGCCGCTTCGAGATAGCTATGGCAGACGTTATTGCCATCACCGATCCAGGCGACCTTCAGCCCGGCCACATCGCCAAAGACCTCTTGCATCGTTTGGATGTCAGCGAGAAGCTGGCAGGGATGGCAACTGTCTGAGAGTCCATTGATTACCGGGATGGTTGCAGCCGTTGCGAAGCGCTCGAGCTTCTCATGCTCGTCCGTGCGAATCATGACTGCACTAACCATCTCAGACAATACCCGAGCAGTATCTTCTAAAGGCTCACCCCGTCCGAGTTGTGTATCGGTTGGAGAAAGAAAAATCGCGGAACCTCCGAGTTGAGTCATGCCGGCCTCGAAACTGACACGAGTCCGAGTTGATGACTTCTCGAAGATCATGGCGAGTACGTGCTGTGACAGCGTTTGATTGAATTCTTTCGCCTGATACGACTTTTTTAGGGCGCGAGCGCGCTCTAGCACTTTAAAAAGTGCTGACTGGGACAAATCATTGAGCGTGAGGAAATCTGTTTTCGCCATAACCGTGTTCCGGAAAAGCGACGCAGTGTACCATTCAGTATCACTCCAAGCGAGCACAGAGAGGAAGAGATGAGCACACTTGAGACGATCAAATCACAAATCGAAGAAAACCCCGTACTTTTGTACATGAAAGGTACCCCAAATCAGCCGCAGTGTGGATTCTCTTCGCAGACAGTTCAGGCTCTGATGGCTTGTGGTCGTCCGTTTTCGTTCGTCAATATTTTAGAGCACCCGGATATTCGTGCAGAGCTGCCAAAATATGCTGAATGGCCCACTTTTCCACAGCTTTGGATCAAGGGCGAATTGATCGGTGGCTGTGACATCGTTCTCGAAATGTATCAGTCTGGCGAGCTTAAGCCGATGGTGGAAGCGGCTTCCCCCGAAGCCTCTGAGTGATCCATGATCTGAGTGTGGCCGGTTTCAATGGTTTATGGAGAACGGTCGCTCCCAATTCTTTGGCCTGTTTCTTCATTTCTTCACTTCGATCTGCGGTAATTAATGCGCATTCGATATCACCCCGTAGTGCCCTTAATACGGCAATGAGATCGACGCCGAGCGCGTCATCATCAAGGTGATAATCAATGAGCGCGACTTGGATAGCACTACGTGCTTTAACGGCCTCCTTGGCATCGTTCAAGGTCATCCCTGTAACGACCTCGGCGCCCCATCCGCCGAGGAGGCTTTGCATGCCGACTAAAATATCTTTTTCGTTGTCAATGACTAGAACGGTTCGGCCAGTCAGTGGCTGAGAGAGTGTTTGACCGCGTTGTGAGCTTCGTTTATTGAGAGCCTCTGGTTGCAACTCGGAACGTGGCAAGGTGACAGAGAAACATGATCCGACCCCCGGTATTGAATGTACGTTCAATGACAAGCCGAGCAGATCGCAAATTCGCTTAGAAATCGAGAGCCCAAGACCCAGACCTTTTTTCTCGGTCTGAATACCTTCGGAGAGCCGTTTAAATTCGTCGAAGATTGATGGAAGATCATCTGGGTGCATGCCAATACCACTGTCCCACACTTCGATCCGCACGTCTTGTCCGAAGGTGCGAATCGCGAAAAGAACACGTCCTTTGGGTTCTGTGTAACGAAGCGCATTCGAAAGGAAATTCTGTAAGACTCGTCTCAGGAGTTTTGGATCTGTGTGTACGACCGCATCACGGGCTTTCGCATGAAATGTGATCTCGCGTTGTTCTGCGATCAACTGAAATTCCTGTGACAACTGACTAAATAGTTCTGTTATCGCAAATGCTTTCGGTTCGGCACGGAGAGCTCCCGCATCCAGTCTTGAAATCTCGAGAAGCGCAGAAATCAAGCTTTCCGCAGAACTCAAGGCGCCCTCGAGGTGCCCAGTCAGTTCGCGGATTTCATCGGTGTGCGCACGCTCTGCCAGTGACGTTGTAAATAATCGTGCTGCATTCAATGGTTGCAGTAGATCATGCGATGCAGCTGCCAAAAACCGCGTTTTCGATAGGTTGGCATCTTCAGTGGCGCGCATCGCTTCGGTGAGTGCTTTTTCTGTCTCAGCGCGTCGAATGTTCTCAGCCTCCAGTGCGTCGTTTGCCGCTCGGAGTTCTTCGGTACGCTCATCAACGCGCGCTTCGAGCGTTTCATTGGCTGTTTCGAGCCCGCGTTTTGCTTCGTTTCGATCGGTGACGTCCTGGTAGAGCACAAAAATACCCTGTACATCGCCGCTATCGGTCCGATGAGGAACATAGAGTGCTTCGAATTCACGATGCTCACCTGCACGATCAATGGAGACTTCAAAGCGTTGTCTGCGACCCTCAAAGGCACGTTTGAGGTAAGGGAGTCGAGCCTGATACTCCGCTTCGGTAAAAATTTCTTTATTCGGTCGACCAACTACCTGTTCCCGCCAAACGCGCATCGTGCGTTCGAAGGCTTTATTGATAAATTGGATCCTGTAATCTCGATCCACATAGGCAATCATCGCAGGTACGTTGTCGGTATAGACACGAATCGCTTGCTCAGATTCGCGCAGCGCGGATTCTGCTTCTTTGTACTGAGAGATATCGGAATAACTTGTGACGTAGCCACCATTGGGCATTGGTTCACCGATGATCTCGAGCGTGGTCCCACTTGATAAGACAGACTCGCGTCGATATGCACTTCCCCGGTTTAAGTGGTCGAGTCGTTTTTGCAGGGCCTGTTCGATGTGTTCGTCCGTAGAAAAATCTCCAATGATTCCTTTTTCGGCGTTGTAACGAAATAAGTCTGCGATTGGGCGTCCCACAACCAGAAGTTCATCAGGATAATTAAACAGTTCCTGATATCGCTTGTTCCATGCAACCAGTTTCTGGTTTTGGTCAACTACACTAATACCCTGCGACAAATGTTCAATTGCCTTACGGAGAAGCTCTTGGTTTTGTCTGGCAAGTGTTGATGCTTCATCGACGAGAGAAACCAGTTCGCCCAAGTGAATCCGTTGACCACGTGATGCGGAACGAATAACAAGTCGGGCTGAGGTGTAGCCGATCTCTTGCGCAAGAATCGATTCAATGGCTGCGATCAATTCAGCAGGTGCTGGATCCTTCTCGTTCAGTTGCTGGATTTGGTGATCTGACACATAGGTTTCGACAATATGTCGGGCGCGATCATTGCCAATAAAGCGTGATGCGAGGGTTGTCAGGTCATCAATTCGGAGATCTTCTTTGAGATAGCGGCCGGATTTAGAGCTCGGTGGCATTACATCCACAAAGGTTGCAGCCTGAATACGATCCACTAGTCGGGAGGTCGTGGTTAGCGAGACAAATACATAGGTGAATAAGTTAAGCCCCAAAGATACCAATACACCGTTGGTTAACGGATCAACGGGTAGTACTAAAAGTGGTTGTAATGTTTCAAGTGGGCCATCTGAAACCTCAGGTATTACCAGCATAACTGACCAACTGACGAGGCCGATCAGCATGCCAGTCAGTGCGCCATACCGATTGCCTTGTCGCCAGTAGAGTCCGCCAAGAAGTGCGGGCGCGAACTGAGCGGCTGCAACGAAAGCCACGAGTCCGATAGATGCCAGCGAGCGTTCGCTGGTCGCCGATTGATAGTAGAGCCAAGCCAGAGCCATGATGCCGACGATACAAAGACGTCGGACCATGACCATTATCCAAGAAAGATCCTGTCGTGCTTTCAGTTCTTCTGAAGATGATCGAAAGAGAAGTGGTAACAGAAGTTCATTGGCTACCATAATCGCTAGAGCGAGAGTTGATACCAGGATCATCCCGGTTGCGGCTGAGAGTCCACCCAAAAAAGCAAGGGCGGCTAGCGGTTCATTATCAAAAGCCATGGGTAGCAATAAAACGAATGCGTCTGGTGGAGCGAGTCCTCCGAACTTCAATAAACCGGCAGCTGCAATAGGGACGACGAAGATCACGAAACCAAGCAGGTACAGCGGGAAAAACCAGCGTGCGTTATTTCGGTAGCGTTCCTCGTCAGGTGATTCAACAAAGGTGACGTGGAACTGTCGGGGGAGACAAATGATGGCAAGGCTGGCAAGCACAAGCTGTGTTGCCAAACCCCACTGAGAAAAGTCGGTACTGAAGACGGTGGCAACGTCTGGATCTTGTCTCGCTAAGTCGAATAGATTGTCAAAACCATCATATAACTCAAAGGTACAAAACACACCGACAAGGACAAACGCAACTAATTTGACGACCGATTCAAAGGCAATCGCGATCATCATGCCTCGATTGCTGTCTCGCCGCTGGCCGGGGAGCCGTGTGCCGAACAAAATAGCGAAGATCGTCAGGAAGACTGCTGCGAAGAAGGCTGTATCGAAGATAGCTGGCTCTGTCCCCGTCGGTGATCCCGCCATGATGTTGAATGTTTGTCCAACGGCTTTCAGTTGCAGCGCGATGTAAGGAATCGTTCCAAGAAGCGCAACCAGCGTTGTTAACACCGCGAGCGGATGTGAGCGTCCGTATCGCGCCGACATAAAGTCGGCCAATGATCCAATGCGATGTGTTTTAACGACGGCATTGAATTTAGAAATAATTGGCCAGCCGAATATGAATACTAAGATTGGTCCGAGATATATCGGCAAAAACTCCCAGCCGTGATTCGCTGCTGAGCCAACAGCGCCATAGTAGGTCCAACTGGTGGCATAGACCCCGATTGAGAGGGGGTAGACCCAGCGTGATGCCCGCACACCGCCAAAGGAGGATGTATTTCTGTCTCCATGCCAGGCGATGATAAATAGCACGCCAACGTATGCAAGAGACAGCACGATCAGTTGCCAGCTTATGTGCACACGCACTCCTTGGATTCGATGATAGAGCTATTCATAATACGACCATTGTCAAACTGAAGCGAAGCCGATGACACGATCAAATGATCAAAAGGCGTTTGAGCGAGCAAAGCGCCAACAACGATTGAGACGTCTAACCGGTCAGGCGATAGGAGACTATCGAATGATCGAAGAGGGCGATAAAGTGATGGTGTGTTTGTCTGGCGGCAAGGACAGTTACGCGCTACTCGATATGTTGATTACCTTGAGAAAATCAGCACCTGTGTCCTTTGAGTTGATTGCAGTAAATCTCGATCAAAAGCAACCAGGATTTCCAGAACACGTATTGCCTGACTACATGGCAACGAAAGATATTCCGTTCTATGTGATTGAGCGCGACACTTATTCAACGGTCAAGCGAGTTGTTCCTGCAGGCAAAACAACCTGTGCGCTGTGTTCACGACTGCGCCGCGGAACGCTCTATGGATTTGCAGAAGCGAATGGGGTGACGAAGATCGCTCTAGGGCACCATCGTGATGACATTGTTGAAACCCTATTTTTGAATTTGTTCTTCGGATCGAAAATGAAAACCATGCCGCCTAAACTCGTTTCAGATGATAGACGGTATGTTGTCATTCGACCCCTCGCGTATTGCAAAGAGTCTGACTTGGCTAAGTTTGCTGAGGATCAAAGCTATCCTGTCATTCCCTGTAATCTCTGCGGTTCTCAGCCAAATCTTAAACGCGCTGAGATTAAAGCGATGATCGCGGATTGGGAGAAGCGTTATCCAGGGCGTGTTGAAAATCTATTTCGTGGTTTGCAGAATGTAGTGCCATCACACTTGATGGATACGGAACTGTATCCTTTCGAGAGTCCAAGTCCTGATACATTACTTGTCTACCGTCGTGAAAATCCGCTGGATGATGAATCCGAGATTCTGGAAGCGTTAGCTGAAGCGGAACTCAATCCGTGGGTTATGGACCAATCGAATGATGATCAGATCATCCAAACAAGTGGTGTGATCGTCCAAGCGCCTTCAAGTTAGTTTAAATAGTCATATTCGCGGGTAAAAGTATTCCAAAGGATGAGACCAGCGGAAGGGGGATCGTTCAAAAAAATGCGACTTTTCTACGTATTGTGGTTATTATGACAAGACTTTTTAGTATAAAAAAGTTATAAGTCACATCCTACCGAAATTGTTACTGAGTTATGTCAAGAAGCCGATGATTAAATGAAACTACAACAGCTACGATATATTTGTGAAGTAGCCAATCACGACCTAAATGTCTCCGCTACAGCACAAAGCTTATTTACATCTCAGCCGGGAATCTCCAAGCAAATTCGGTTGCTTGAAGAGGAATTAGGGGTTGAGGTCTTCGCACGGAATGGTAAGCACTTGGTGTCTATTACCCCCGCAGGTGAAGAAGTGCTGCGTGTCGCTAGCGAAGTCCTGCACAAAGTCGATGCGATTAAGCAGATTTCTCAAGAGTTTTCGGATGAGACCAAGGGGGTGCTGTCGATTGCAACAACGCACACTCAGGCCCGGTACGTACTTCCACCGATTATTAATCAATTTATGCGTGAGTACCCCGAGGTGTCGCTGCAAATGCAACAAGGGACTCCTGCGCAGATTGCGGAAATGGCAGCAGGTGGTGACGTTGACTTTGCTATCGCAACTGAGGGTCTCGAGCATTTCTCGAACCTGTTACTGATGCCCTGTTATCAGTGGAATCGGGCAGTAATTGTTCCTAGGGATCATCCGTTGGCGCAACTCGATGGTCCTTTGACACTCGCAGAACTTGCTCGTCATCCGATTGTGACCTATGTCTTTGGTTTTACTGGGCGTTCACGTCTTGATGAGGCATTTGAGCAAGAAGGATTGTCTCCGAAAGTAGTGTTCACAGCGGCTGATGCTGATGTCATCAAGACCTATGTTCGGTTAGGCCTTGGTGTCGGTATCGTTGCTGACATGGCGCAGGACCCACAAACAGACAGTGATTTGGCCACAGTCAACGCGAGTCATTTGTTCAGGCCGAGTGTGACTTCTATTGCTTTCCGCCGAGGAACGTTCCTTCGCGGGTATATGTATCGATTCGTTAATTTGTTCGCGCCCCATCTGTCTCGTGAAGTGATCGGTAAGTTTCTCAGAAGCCACGGTCGTGCTGAAGCTCAAAAAATCTTTGAGTCAGTTGACGTTCCGTTACTTTGAGATCACAACCTTCTGTTGACGTTCGGTTTATCGAACGTGCAGATTATCGGATAGCCGTTCACTTCGTCGAAAACCGAGAAGGTGTTGGCGATCTCGTTTTATTGCACGGTGCTGGCGTTGCCTCTGAAGCGACCTGGTATCCAATGCTCGCTACATTTCAGTCCTATCGTCGTGTGATCTGTCCTGATTTGCGTGGCATGGGTCGATCACACGCACATGATTTTGAAGACCGATCCATCACAGCAAACGTTGTTGCTCATGACGTTGATGCAATACTCGATGAGCTTTCGGTTAGGCGGTGCCAGATGGTTGGGTATAGTTTTGGTGGACTGATTGCTCTGATGGCGAATGCGCTGAACCCTGGCGTTGTCGATGATTTGGTGCTGTTGGAACCTGCTCTTTTAGAACGCTCGTCGCTTGAGGCATTGCGAGAGTTGCGATCACTGTATGTGGTAGCCTCCGCCTCCCTGCTGACGGAAGATGACCCGGTTATTGGTGCGACCCAATTTTTGGATCTCATTTCACCCAATCGCTCAACTCATCCTCGTGTTGAGCAAATGACGGTTCAGCGGTTGGCGAGCCGTCCAAAGGGTCTCGCGTATGCTTTGATGGCGGTGAATGATGCTGCTTGGAACATCGATCGAATGGAGTTGATCGATCAAGCACCGCGAACATTGAGTCTTGTGGGTTCAAAAACCGTCGATGATGCACATGCGTTTCATCAAATCTTGGCGGCCTCTAAAGAGCAATGGTTTTATCAATCAGTACCAGGCGTTGATCACGCTTTGCCTTATCAAAAACCAGGCGTTTGCGCAGAATTAATCTGTGCGCATTTCGGCCGTTAGCGCGCTCCTTTTCGTTTGCCTGTGACTTGGAGAATACGAGCGCTGATTTCCTCAACAGACCGTTCGGTTGTCGATAAAAATGGAATCGCATGTCTGCGGTAGAGCGCTTCGACTTCGTTGACTTCATACTGGCACTGCTTCAAGGATGCGTATCTGGAATCAGGACGGCGCATTTCTCGAATTGCTTGCAGTCGTTCTGGATTGATCGTTAAGCCGAATAGCATCGCTTTGTATTTTCTCAATGTGTCGGGAAGTTGGTCGTCATCGAGGTCATCCTCGGTCAATGGATAGTTGGCTACTTTAAGCCCGTACTGCATCGCCAGATACAGACTCGTGGGCGTTTTCCCTGAGCGCGATACACCAATCAGTATGAGGTCTGCTTGGTCGTAGTAACGAATTCGAGCTCCATCATCGTTATCGAGGGCAAAGTTGATCGCATCGATGCGGCGTGCATATTGACCGTCAGGTGCTACCGCATGGCTCATTCCGACTGAATAACTCGAGCCCTGACCGAGTTCTCTCTCAAGCGGCTTTAAAAAGGTTTGAAATATATCCACTAAAAAACCATTACAGTCTGCGAGTACATCACGAACTTCTTGATTCACAATCGTGTCGAAAACGATTGGTGTAATGCTGTGCTCGGCGCCTGCAGCGTTGATTTCTATGACAGCTTTTTTCGCTTTTTCAACACTGTCGATATAGGGCAGTGTGGTCTTATCAAACTGGACAGAGTTGAATTGGCTCAATAAAGCTTGTCCCAAGCCTTCGGCGGTCAGACCAGTTCCATCGGAAATAAAGAATACTGGACGAATTTCTGAGGTCATATTTGGTTCCAAATCATTTATACTACGCCGCTTTATCGTATGGCCGACTGACGTCTCTCGAGGCAAAGCAAGGAAGCGAGCTCAAGATTAGTCTGCGTCAGCGGTTTCTAAGACACAAGACGGAAGGGGATTCCTTTTGGACAATTATATCCTTTGGTTTGATGAGCTCGGCATGAATGATGTTGAGCGCGTGGGTGGGAAAAACGCATCACTTGGCGAAATGATTTCGAATCTGGCTGGAGCTGGAGTGAGCGTGCCCAATGGGTTTGCGACAACGGCACATGCATATCGCGAATTTCTTGCCCACGAAAACCTCGCAGATCGCGTTAACAAAGCGCTAGCATCGTTAGACGTTGATGATGTCAACGCATTGGCAAAAACAGGTGCCGCGATTCGTTCATGGATCATCGATACACCCTTCCAACCAGCGCTTGATCAGGCAATTGAAGACGCATTTGCCAAAATGATAGCTGACAACCGGGAGATGAAAGTCGCGGTTCGATCATCAGCGACAGCGGAAGATCTTCCTGATGCATCTTTTGCAGGTCAGCAAGAGACTTTCTTGAACATCTCTGGGATTGAGAACGTCAAACATGCGATTAAGGAAGTATTTGCTTCACTGTTTAATGATCGCGCGATTTCGTATCGAGTGCACCAAGGTTTTGCACACGAGCTGGTGGCATTATCGGCGGGTATTCAGCGCATGGTCCGTTCGGAGACGGGTGCTGCTGGTGTTATGTTCACGATGGATACCGAGAGTGGCTTCCGTGATGTGGTGTTTGTAACTGCGGCCTATGGATTGGGCGAGACAGTTGTTCAGGGTGCTGTTAATCCCGATGAATTCTACGTTCACAAGCCGACGCTTGAGGCTGGTCGTCCAGCGGTTTTGCGTCGCACACGCGGCTCGAAGTTGATCAAAATGGTTTACGCCGATTCATCCAAACCAGGTCGCTCAGTTGAGACGGTTGACGTGGATCCCGCAGAGCGTCGCCAGTTCTGTGTGACTGATGCAGAAGTCGAGTTACTAGCACGTCAGGCGCTGATTATCGAAAAACACTATGGTCGTCCGATGGATATCGAATGGGCGCGTGATGGCGATGATGGTCAGTTATATATTGTTCAAGCGCGACCAGAGACAGTTCAAAGTCAGCAAGATGGGCGGCAAATGGAGCGTTTTGTCCTGAAGGAAAAGAGCGAAGTACTTGCTCAAGGCCGAGCGATCGGTCAAAAAATTGGTCAAGGTACAGTCCGCCTGGTGAAAGACATCTCGAGGATGGATGAAGTCCAACTGGGTGATGTCCTTGTCACCGATATGACCGACCCTGATTGGGAGCCAGTGATGAAGCGAGCCTCCGCGATTGTTACCAATCGCGGAGGCCGTACCTGCCATGCAGCTATTATTGCTCGTGAATTGGGTATTCCAGCCGTCGTTGGTTGTGGCGACGCAACTGAATTGCTCTCGACTGGTGTCGATGTGACAGTAAGTTGTGCTGAAGGTGACTCAGGTCATATCTATGCTGGAATATTGAAGTACGACCATCGCGTGACCAGCGTCGATGCGATGCCTGAACTTCCGTTCAAAATCATGATGAACGTGGGCAACCCTGACCGTGCGTTTGATTTCCAACGCCTCCCGCATGCTGGAATTGGTCTTGCGCGTTTGGAATTCATCATCAACCGAATGATTGGTGTGCATCCGCGTGCACTGATGGACTACGACACGTTGCCTGCGGACTTAAAAGAGGAGATTGCGGAACGGACCGGCGGCTATGCAAGCCCGACAGATTTCTACGTTGAAAAACTGGTCGAAGGAATCGCAACACTTGGAGCATCATTTGGGCCTGAGCGTGTGATCGTTCGTTTGTCAGACTTCAAATCCAACGAATATCGTAACTTGGTCGGTGGACCCCTGTATGAGCCTGAAGAAGAGAATCCCATGCTCGGATTCCGTGGGGCGTCCCGTTACATTTCGGAATCATTCCGACCATGTTTTGAATTCGAGTGTCGCGCTCTAAAGAAGGTGCGTGATGAGATGGGTCTTACCAACGTTGCCATCATGGTTCCGTTTGTACGGACGTTGGATGAGGCTGCGGCTGTGATTGAGCTGTTGAAAGAAAATGGTCTTGAGCGCGGGAAGAACGGGCTTGAAGTGATCATGATGTGTGAGCTTCCGTCGAACGCTGTTTTGGCTGATGAGTTCCTTGAATATTTCGACGGGTTCTCAATCGGTTCAAACGATCTGACGCAGTTGACACTTGGTCTTGACCGAGATTCAGGAATCATTGCAGAAGCATTCGATGAGCGCAACCCAGCTGTGAAATTCTTATTGTCTCGCGCGATCTCTGCATGTAATAAGGCCAGTAAATACATCGGTATTTGTGGACAGGGACCATCGGATCATCCAGATCTTGCATTCTGGTTGATGGAGCAGGGAATTGACTCAGTGTCATTGAACCCAGATACAGTCTTGGAGACATGGTTCTTCTTGGCTGATGCTCAGGATAACAAGTAATGAGATCCACGCCGGATTAGTGTGATGCCTACGAGGGCGGAATTTCCGTCCTTGAGCCTTTATTCACAAATTTTGGTGGCCATGAACACTTCTAGGGTGAAGTCATTACAGTCAAACGTTTCGAAGACAACTCCAAAGTGAAGGAATTGGCAGGTACTGCAGGTAACAACCGTGTCATGGTTATTGACGGGGGTGGTTCTCTTCGGCGTGCGTTACTTGTCGATATGATTGCAGCCAATGCCGTAGCGAATGGTTGGGCGGGTTTTGTGATTTATGGCTCGATTCGTGATGTGGATGAGCTTGGTGCCATGGATCTTGGTGTACAAGCACTTGCAACAAATCCGATGAAGTCTGAAGAGAAAGGTATCGGTGACATTGATGTTACTGTGACTTTTGAGGGTTTCACAATCCACCCTGGCGATTTTATCGCATGCGAAAACAATGGAGTTGTTGTGTCACTTGTCGCTCTCGACGTTTAAGGCGCCAAGGTTTAAGACATAAAAACCGCCCCGACACCCTGAGGTGCCGAGGTTTTTTATTGATTGTGTTTAAGCAATCTCTGTCACAGGAATATTTGCTTCCTTTGCTTTTGCCTGGAATTCGGCAATTTGATGGAAATTCATGTAGCGGTATATGTTGTCAGCCATCGAGTCGATGTCTTTAGCAAACTCCATATACTCAGCGACGGTTGGCAATTTACCCACTATTGAGGCCACAGCTGCGAGCTCAGCACTTGCCAAGTACACGTTTGCGCCTGTACCAAGACGATTCGGGAAGTTACGCGTTGATGTTGAAACAACAGTCGCATTATCAGCGACCCGTGCTTGGTTACCCATGCAGAGCGAGCACCCTGGCATTTCAGTGCGCGCACCCGCTTTACCGTAGATTGAGTAGTAACCCTCTTCCATCAACTGGTGCTCATCCATCCGTGTTGGTGGAGCAATCCACAAACGTGTTGGAATCGAGCCAGCTTTCTTCAGAAGTTCACCAGCGGCACGGTAGTGACCAATGTTGGTCATACACGATCCGATGAAGACTTCGTCGATACCAGTACCCTGAACTTCAGACAGTGGTCTCACATCATCTGGGTCGTTCGGGCAAGCCAGTAACGGCTCTTTGATTTCGTTGAGATCGATTTCGATGATTTCAGCGTATTCGGCATCGGCATCGGCCTCCAGTAGCTCTGGGTTTTCAAGCCATGCTTCCATTGCTTTGATACGACGTGCGATTGTGCGCGCGTCGCCGTAGCCATCAGCAATCATCCACTTCAAGAGGG
>JAYNIS010000029.1:0-11977 GCA_038109325.1 Gammaproteobacteria bacterium
TATTTGGGGAAGATGCGAAGGGTTTATCGCCTCTCGAGGCAGCCATGTGGTGGTCACAGCAAGCAACCTCAAAAAAAGAGGCTGACGATCGTACGAGCCAAAGACCACCTGTCGGATTGGGAGTTGTGACGATCAATACCATCCATGGATCCAAAGGACTCGAATATAGCGTGGTCATCTTGGCTGATGAGATCACGGGGAAAACGCTTTCTAAAAGCGCTTGGGGCCTCGATTACTGCGATCAGAATGGATCAATCATCGATCTGACAAACGAAGCCTATGAACCCGCGCTTCACGATCAAGAACAGGATCTCAACCGCCTGCTCTATGTTGCACTCACCCGCGCAAAACACGCAGTATTTTTGGGGGTTCCAGACACTGGAAGTGCATTGCATCGCCTGCTTCACGATCGCGACATCAATAGCCTTGGAGCTGATCACCAACGGATTGAGGTTCCCGCGATCGATGGCGTTGTTGAACCGTTCAGAGTGCCAACTGCGACACACCCACCTTTGAAACAACCGCACATACCATCATGGTTTTTCAGAAGCTTCTCGGGCTTGATCAAGCACGATAGTGGTCATGAGATCATTTCCAAAGCCGCGGACGAAGATCATGCTGTGGTTGAGACCGACTTCAACGAGAAATGGCATATGGTTCCTGGCGGGACAGACACTGGTAACTTTATCCATGCCATTCTCGAATGGCACGCCGAAGGCAAGCGAGATAGCCAGGCGCTTCGGCACTTTATCAAGGTCAATTGGCCAATCCATCTCGAACCGAATCATGAACCCGTTGTGCTTGATTGGATCCAACAGATCCTTTCAACAGAAATTGGCCCACAGGTGATACTTGGCAGATTGAGCCACGAAAAAAAAAGACCAGAGCCGCAGTTTGAGCTGCCCTTAAGACGGGGATTACTATTACAGGAACTGTTTCAGGCATGCACTGCGTTTTCATGGTGGAAGCCCTTAATACCGCCAACCGAACAAACCATGAATGGTCATTTAATCGGATTCATTGACCTCGTGTTTGAGGCAGATGGCCGATTCCATATCGTGGACTACAAAACCAATCATCTTGGGCCCAATGATCAAGCATACACAGATGAGCGTATCGAGCTCGCAATGGAGCAGGCGTTTTATCCGATTCAGGCAGCAATTTACGCACTGGCCCTTCACAGATGGCTCAAAACTCGTCTAACGCACTACGACCCGGACAAGCATTTGGGTGATGTGATTTATCTCTTTTGTCGTGGAATCAATGCGCCCAATCGAGGCACCTGGAAGCGACCGATTGAAGCAGCTGGTGTATTGGCTCTCGAGGAGTATTGCCTATGCACCCAATGACATCGGCAGACGTTTTCAAACTTCTTGAATCAGAAGGGCTACCACAAAGCCTACAGGCCTCGGTCACACAGCTATTCGAAGCGATCCAGCAAGGACATACCGCGCAACAGTTATCCAATGAAGAGGCTGATTTATGGACGCAGACTCTTTCCGAATCAGAGATCGCTACCCTGTTCGCTGTCAATCATGGTGCGCTGCAAATTCGCCGGCACTTTGCCCAAGAGTCCAGGGTTGCTAGCGCACTTAAAAAGCATTCGAGCCATCCGGGGATCGCCATCAATGTCGACCCAAGACAACTGATGCCACATGCGGATACGACACAACAGGGCGCAATTATAGGCGCAGCAAGTCAGCGCTTATCGATTGTTACAGGTGGCCCGGGGACAGGCAAAACAACCACCGCAGCTGCCATCATTGCCGCCAAGCGGACCCTTTTCCAACGACAGCCTCGTGTCTCATTAGTTGCACCAACGGGGAAAGCTGCTGTCCGATTAACCGAATCATTTCAGGCCGCTCTATCGAAAATGCCAACGGTTGAACTTGAACCTATGTTGGCGACGACCATCCATCGGCAACTCAAAGAACTGAACTCAGCTGACATCGTACTGATCGACGAAGCATCGATGGTGTCACTCGATCTGTTTGATCAATTAATGAAATCGCTCGCCGACGACGCGCATCTCATATTGATGGGAGACCCCAATCAATTAGCCAGCGTTGAGGCGGGTAGTATTCTCAAAGTCATTACCGAATCAAATGCGTTGTCCGGTAATTGTTTCCAACTCACTCAACGCCATCGAATTGAGGGTCAAGAAGCACTAGCCGAGTTACAGGACTTGTGTTTGTCAGGTGACCCTCAGCGCTTTATTCAGGGCCTTAAAGATCTGGGTATATTTTGGGAATCTAACCAACGTAGCGATCGGTTGGAAACTGCCCTAGTCGATGGATATCAGCAGTATTTTAGGGATGTACAAAGAGCAGTCGTCCGCGTCTCTCCAAATTTCCAGTGTCTGACCGCGATCAGTGAAGGAACGGGTGGAAGACGAATGATTAATCATCTTGCGCAAGCTGAGGCTCAACGTCTTGGTCTGAATGGCTTGGGGGAGCGCTTACTGGTGACAGAAAACCAGCCGGGAATCGGTGTGTTCAATGGAGACATCGGTGTGATCATCGATTCCTATGACGCACCAAATCCGCGCGTCCAATTCGACAACGTCGATCAACCGCTTCGAAAAAATCAATTAGGGTGCGTTGAATCTGCCTGGGCGATTAGCATCCATCGATCTCAAGGCTCAGAATATAAATCTGTATTGATTTGCTTACCCGAGCCAGTCACGGCGCGATCGCGGTTCAAGCCGAGTCGCGAGCTTCTCTACACAGCGCTCACGAGGGCCAAAGAATCTGTACAGCTCTTCGCAACCGAAGCAATGATTCAGCAGGCCCTTTCTAGAACAACCCACCGCTTAACTTGTCTAGATCACTTCTTGAAAGCCTCTTGACCATGTAGACTCAAGGTACGTTAGATCAACAATAAGGAAGTTCTGTGGAGCTTGATGAACAGGATCCCAATCCAGAAGGCGAATTAATTCTCCGGGTAATTGCGCACCCAAGATTCACAAATGCGCTTGGTGATATCTATGCTGGCTGGTTGTTAGACCAAATGGACCAAGCTGCGGCCCAGATTGCGATGAAAGTAAGCGGCGGGCGTTGCGCAACCGTGTCACTTGATAATGTTGATTTTATTACGCCAGTTCCGGTCGGCTCTGAGGTATCTATCTACGGTGAGCTGGAGGATATCGGTCGTTCATCGATGCAGATCCGAATCGAAGTCTGGATAAACGAGCAAGGCGCTGAAAGTTATAAATCAACAGAAACACGGTTTGTGTTTGTAGCATTCGATGCCAACGGCCGTATCCGTCAGGTTCGTGGTTCGTAATTATCCTAGTGGTACGAGCTTCGCGTACTGCAGTACGAGCCACTTTTTCGAGCCATCATCAAAGCGGACCTGGACCTTCATTTGCGGTCCGGAACCCTCAAAAGCCAAGATAGTTCCTTCTCCAAAAAGACCATGATCAACACGTGAGCCGATCCCTAAGCCTGTCTCTTCTCCAAACGCATCGTCGTAATCTTGAAATCTTGGGTGTCGATGTGGGCGATCGACTGGCCGAGCACCAAATGATGACGACACAAACGGCCGACTGATTTGTGATTCCAGTCGGACTTCCTCGATGCAGTCTTGTGGAATCTCGCGGATAAACCGACTGAGAAGCCCGAAGTGATCGCGACCGTTCAACCGACGCGTCTCAGCATATGTCACAACCAGGTGCTGCATCGCTCGGGTGATTCCCACATAAGCGAGCCGTCGTTCTTCCTCGAGACCGCCCGCTGAGTCAAGGCTCATCACGTGTGGAAATAGCTCCTCTTCTGCGCCTACCAAAAACACGCGGGGAAACTCAAGACCCTTCGCTGAATGGAGCGTCATGAGCTGAACCGCATCGGCATCCGGGTCGGCTTGAGTCTCGCCTGCGTCCAGACTTGCTTGGGACAAAAATTGGAGGAGCACTGGCGATTCGTCATCCTCTGGCTCAAACGCACGGCACGCACTAACGAGTTCGTTTAAGTTATCGACACGCGCTTGGCCTCGCTCTCCCTTCTCTGATCCGTGGTATGCGAGAAGACCCGTGGTGTCGATCACATCACGGGCAAGATCTGATAATTCGAGATCGGTTGCTTTACCGTCAAGGTCATTTATTAAATCAATAAACGCAACCACAGCGGTTTTCGCTCGACCGCTTAATCCGTCACCGCGTGTTACCTGAAGTGCCGCGTCCCACAATCCCTTGCCCTCATCCCGGGCAGTTTCCCGAATCTGTTCAACCGTGCGCTCGCCGATCCCTCGTGGTGGGACATTAATAATCCGTTCAAACGCCGTGTCATCGAATCGGTTTTGGATCAGCCGTAAATACATCAGAGCGTTTTTGATCTCGAGCCGCTCATAGAAACGTTGGCCACCATAGATCCGGTATGGAATACCCGCACGCAGCAACGCATCTTCAAGCACACGCGACTGGGCGTTACTGCGATAAAGAATCGCTTGCTCTCCATACAGACCGCCCTGGTCGGCGTGTTGGCCAATGCGATTAGCGACAAAACGCGCCTCGTCTTGCTCATTAAAAGCCGCATAGAGCTGGATCGGGGCGCCCGCGCCTTGGTCGGTCCACAGCTCTTTTCCAAGCCGACCTGTATTGTTCGCGATCACTGCATTCGCTGCCTTCAAAATCACGTCAGTGGATCGATAGTTTTGTTCTAATCGAATCGTGGTAACCGGTGCAAAGTCAGATTCATACCGATGAATGTTTTCAATCCGTGCACCGCGCCAGGCGTAAATTGACTGGTCGTCATCCCCAACGGCCATTACATGGCAAGTCGAGCCTGCCAATAAACGAATCCAGGCATACTGAATGGTATTGGTGTCTTGAAACTCGTCGATTAATAGGTGGCGGAAACGCTCCTGATAATGCCTTAAAAGTTCCGATTTGTTTTGAAATGTTTCGAATGTACGCAATAATAGCTCGCCAAAATCGACTAGATTTTGCGCATTACACCGAGCGTCATACTCCGCATAAAGGCGGATCAACATATCGTTGTAATAATCACGCCCCGTTTGTAAATGATGCGGCCGCTGCCCCTCATCTTTGCAGCTATTAATAAATCCGGCCACAGCGCGCGGCTTGAACTTCGCATCATCTAACTGCAGATCCGCGATGATCCTCTTAAGCATTCGCTGCTGATCATCAGAATCAAGAATGAGGAACTGCTCAATGAGACCAGCGTCGCGCCAATGCGCGCGCAAAAATCGATGTGCTAAACCATGAAAGGTACCAACCCACATCGTTTGAAGGGACCGGCCGAGTGTCTCCTCAAGCCGCTCGCGCATCTCGCGCGCCGCCTTGTTGGTAAAGGTCACTGCCATCAACGCATGCGGAGACAATCCTTGGTCACGCATCAAAAACGCCATACGCTCAACAAGCACCCGCGTCTTCCCAGACCCTGCACCGGCGATAACTAACAGATTTGTATCAGGCGCATTCACCGCCAGTCGTTGTGGATCGTTCAAGTGCATCCATTCATCCTGAAAAAAGGCGTACCAACCGACTAAAAGAATACCGGAGGAAGACTAACGGCTCTAGGCGATAACCACAGAATGTAGGAGAGTTGTCTAGGCCAATAGATCTGGAAAGTGCCCGGCGACTGGCGCCGCCGGGCGTTTGATTTATGCACGGAGATCGAAGCGATCCGCGTCCATAACCTTGTTCCATGCCGCAACGAAATCAGCGACGAACTTGTCCTGATTATCGTCTTGAGCATACAACTCGACCAAGGCGCGTAGCTCCGAGTTAGAACCGAACACAAGATCGGTACGTGAAGCTGTGCGGACCTTAGCCCCAGACTTCCGGTCCTTGGCCTCGTATGAGTTGTACCCGGTCGCGCTCCAAGCGACGTCCATCGATAACAGTGTCTTAAACCAGGAGTTGTCGAGCTTCCCTGAGCCCCATAACCCGTCGCCAGAGACACTGACCCCAACCGAACGTAAACCGCCCACCAAGACCGTCATCTCTGCAGGAGTTAGACCTAGAAGCTGCGCCTTATCGAGCATCATCTCTTCGGGGCTCACACCGAACTCGGTCTCGCAGTAGTTACGGAAACCGTCCGCACGAGGCTCTAGGAGCGCAAATGAATCAACATCTGTCTTGTCCTGAGTCGCGTCACCACGACCAGTAGTCACAGTGACGTTTTTAGCACCCGCCTGCTCTAGGCCAACCGCTCCGCCGATTACGATCACATCAGCGACACTTGCGCCGTTCGAGCTTGCGATCTTTTCGTAAGCCACCAGAACCTTTGAAAGCTGTGCCGGGTTATTTGCGGCCCAATCTTTCTGCGGCGCCAAACGAATACGAGCACCATTCGCCCCGCCGCGCAGGTCAGACCCACGGAAAGTACTGGCGCTAGCCCATGCCGTTTCGACCATCTCTGCACCCGAGAGCCCACTAGAGGCAATCTCTTTTTTAATCGCTGACACGGCTGAATCAGACAGCTGCTTGCCCGCAGGAGTCGGGTCTTGCCAGATATATTCAGCGTCGAGGTAATCCCCTGCGACGTAGTTTGACTTAGGCCCCATGTCACGGTGCAGGAGCTTAAACCATGCTCTCGCAAACGCCTGACCAAACTCTTCTGGGTTCGCAAGGAACCGCTCACATATGGCTTTGTAAGACGGATCTGTCTTCAACGCCATATCCGCGGTAGTCATCATCGGCGTCACTTTCTTCCCGCTTCCATCAACCTCGGGTGCCATATCCTCATCAGCAATATTCACAGGATGCCAAATGTGTGCACCCGCAGGTGACTTAGTGAGTTCCCAGTCGTATTTGAACAAAAGCTCAAGATACCCCATGTCCCACTGGATTGGGTTAGAGGTCCACGGGCCCTCAATGCCACTCGTAATCGCATCAACGCCCTTTCCAGACTTGTGGCTACTCAGCCATCCAAAACCCTGCGCCTCGATAGCTCCACCTTCCGGCTCAGCACCCACGTGACTCTCGGGTCCCGCACCGTGAGCCTTACCGAAAGTATGCCCACCTGCTGTGAGAGCAACCGTTTCCTCGTCGTTCATCGCCATACGGGCAAACGTCTCGCGGATATCTTGCGCAGACAACGCAGGATCAGGGTTCGCATTCGGTCCTTGCGGGTTCACGTAAATCAGGCCCATCTGAACGGCAGCCAGTGGGTTCTCTAGATCCTGACGGGTGCCGCCATAGCGGTTGTCACCCAGCCACTCATCTTCCGCGCCCCAGTAAATATCCTTTTCGGGGTGCCAAATATCGTCGCGACCCAGCGCTGTGCCATGGTTTGGTCCACCCATGTCTTCAATCGCTACGTTTCCAGCGAGCACCAATAAGTCGGCCCAGCTCAGGCTGTTACCAAACTTCTCTTTCACTGGCCACAACAGACGGCGAGCCTTGTCGAGGTTTCCGTTATCCGGCCAACTGTTCAGAGGAGCGAAGCGCTGGGCACCAGTTCCTGCACCCCCTCGGCCGTCACCGGTGCGGTATGTCCCTGCGGCGTGCCATGTCATGCGGATAAAAAACGGCCCATAATGACCGTAGTCCGCCGGCCACCAGTCTTGGCTGTCACGCATAACTTTCTTGATTTCAGCCTTGACCGCGTCGACGTCCAGTTTTTTAACTTCTTCCTTATAGTTAACCTCTGCTACAGGATCACTTTTCGTGTCGTGCTGTCTGAGGATGTCTAGGTTCAGTTGGTTTGGCCACCAATCTTTATTCTGTTGCCCTGTCACGGGGGTTGTGGTCGACCCGTGCATGAAAGGACATTTCACTTCTGAATTCATATATCTCTCCGTTTTCCCACCCCGGTAAGGAGTCACAATGGATTTGGGACCAATAGATGAACAGAATGTCTCGCGCATGTATAGTAATTATTATGTATCGTTTCGATAGAAATGAACTATGGATAGCCTAGTATCCTGTCGATTCTTTAATAGATAATCAGCGCTAGTCAGCAACGACCCCCGACGATAGATTCAGAGATAAGCGATGACCAAAAACCCAGGCGCCCGGTTAGCGCTCGACGAAGACAGACACCCGATAGATTGGCTAAATCCCGACTACTACAATGAAGCGGCGCTCCATGAAGAGATGCTGCGGGTGTTTGATGTCTGCCACGGCTGTCGTCAGTGTCTCAACCTATGTAACTCGTTCCCAAACCTTTTCGACCTGATAGACGACACCGAGGGCATGGAAGTTGACGAGGTCGCGATGGAGGACTACAAAAAAGTGGTCGACGATTGTTACCTCTGCGATATGTGCTACTCCACCAAGTGCCCCTACGTTCCGCCGAACCCCTTAGGTATCGACTTTCCACACCTGATGCTGAGGGCCAAGGCGACCTACCTTCGAGAAAACAGTCTCCCGCCATCAGAGAAACTTTTGTCGAGCACTGACACGATTGGCAACCTGGCAGGGATACCGGTTCTCACCGAGACCATCAACGTTGTGTCCCAATGGAAACCCGTAAAACGGTTGAGCTCACATATACTGGGCATCCATGAAGACGCGTGGACCCCAAAACTTGCCAAGAAGACTTTCGGTCAGATAAAAGAACCATCAGCTGAACTAGTTGTCGTCGACGGAGAACGAACACCCGGAAAAGTAGCGATATTTGCTACCTGCTACATCAACTACCACGAGCCCGGCATCGGCGTAGACCTGATCAAGGTACTCGAACACAATCAAATTCCCTGGGTAACGGCGGAAAAAGAGGTCTGCTGTGGCATGCCCAAGCTTGAACAGGGGGACCTAGAGGCGGTAGACAGATTGAAAAGGGTCAACATACCTCGCCTCGCAGAACTTGCTAGACAAGGGTTCGCGATTATGTCCCCGGTCCCTTCTTGCACGCTAATGTTCAAGCAAGAGATCCCTCTGATGTACCCTCTCGATGATGACGTACTTGCCGTCAAAGAAGCGTTCTGGGACCCGTTCGAATACCTGCTGGCTCGCTCTAAAGACAGTCTTATGAAGCTTGAATTCTGTCGAGGCCTCGGCAAGATCGCCTACCACGCGCCCTGCCATGGTCGCGTCCAAAACATCGACAACGCTACAGAAAACGTTCTGCGGCTAATTGCTGACACTGAAATACATGCGACCAAACGATGTACTGGTCACGCAGGGACCTACGGGATGAAAAAAACAAGCCACAAAGTGGCCATGCAAATTGGCTATCCGGTTTCAAGGGCAATCCATGGCCAGCAACCAGATTTTGTTTCGAGCGACTGTCCGCTAGGCGGCCACCACATAGCACAGGGGATCCAAGAAAAATTCGACTCGGTCGCTCATGTGCAGCATCCCATCTCGCTACTCGCTATCGCTTACGGGCTTCGTGATCCAAACGACTAATCCGATAAAAAGCACGTGGCATAAAGCGAGCGACTATTACATACTGAAGCCTGAGTTTCGTTTTTAGGAGAAAAATTATGAAAAAAACTGCTCTCTCCATAGCGTCTGCGGCCCTACTCGGATCGTCCCTGGTGTTCGCTGGTGGCCACGCAAAGTCCGTCAAGCTTGGCGTTGTTCTTGGCTTCACTGGACCCGCTGAATCACTTGCTGAGTCAATGGCCCGCGGAGCTGAGCTCGCAATGAAAGAAGTTTCCGCATCCAAGCTCTTGCTTGATGGAGCAACAGTCAGCCACGTGCGCGCCGACTCAACGTGCGTTGACGCATCAGCCGCGGCAGCGGCCGCTGAACGTGTAATCGCTTCAGATAAAGTCGATGCGATTATTGGCGCGCTCTGCTCTGGCGCAACCATTTCAATCTTACAAAACGTCGCGATGCCAAAGGGCGTGATGTTGTTCTCGCCATCAGCAACATCGCCCGCGTTGTCAACGCTGGAAGACAATGGTCTGTTTTTCCGGGCGTCTCCATCTGATGCGCGTCAGGGGCAGGTGATAGCTGAGCTGCTTAAAGAGAAGGGAATCAAGTCAATCGCGATGACTTATACCAACAACGACTACGGAAAGGGTCTCGCTGATGCAATCCAGTCAAATTACACGGCTGCCGGTGGCAAAGTTACCATTAATACGCCTCACGAAGACGGCAAGGGTGACTACGGTGCGGAAGTCGGTGCGTTAGCTCAAGCCGGTGGCGATATTCTCGTAGTTGTTGGCTACCTAGATCAGGGCGGTAAAGGCATAATCCAGTCGTCTCTAGACGCTGGCGCGTTCAGCAAATTCTTCCTGCCAGACGCGATGATTGGAGACAGCCTCGTCAAAGCGATCGGACCAGATCTCAACGGCGCGATCGGTACCGTTCCCGGAACAGACTCGAAGGGCGCCGAAATTTATGCAGAGCTCGCCAAGAAGGATGGCTTCGAGGCCGGCCCCTACTCACCCGAGGCTTATGACGCAGCAGCGCTGACACTGTTGGCAATGCAGGCCGCCAACTCAAAAGACAGCAACGCTGTCAAAGAAAAGGTTTTTGAGGTTGCAAATGCTCCTGGAACCAAGATTCTTCCAGGCGAGCTAGCCAAAGGTCTTCAGATCCTGAAGGACGGCGGTCAGATCGACTACGTTGGTGCAACAGCTGTTGAGTTGATCGGTGCAGGCGAGTCAGCCGGAAGCTATCGTGAAATTCTCGTCAAAGACGGCAAGAATACAACGGTTCGCTACCGCTAATCGTTGCAAAAAAGGCGGCGTAGGGTACTCTCTGCGCCGCTTTTTTACGATGTAAGCCCATGATTGTCGTCAAAAATTTACACAAGCGCTTTGGTGGTATTCACGCCGTCAATGGTGCATGCCTTTCCATTAAATCTGGATCCATCACTGGCCTTATTGGCCCAAATGGTGCTGGCAAGACAACCTTGTTCAATGTCATTGCAGGATTGTACCAACCGACTTCCGGGCAAGTCCTCCTTAATGACGAAGACATCACTGGGCTAAAACCACATGAACTGTTCCACAAAGGTGTATTACGAACCTTTCAGCTCGCCCATGAATTCTCGACACTGACGGTCCGCGATAACCTCATGATGGTTCCGCCAAACCAGGCGGGTGAGAGTCTCTTGAATACATGGTTTAAACCAAACTTAGTCAAGGCACATGAAGAGGAAGTCCGCGAAAAAGCCGACGAAGTGATCCGCTTCCTTGAGATCGAACAAGTCGCAGATGAATTCGCTGGTAATCTCTCAGGTGGCCAGAAGAAGCTGTTGGAACTCGGCCGGACTATGATGGTCGATGCAAAGATTGTATTTCTTGATGAAGTGGGCGCAGGCGTGAACCGAACACTGCTCCATAAAATCGGAGACGCCATCATCAAACTCAATGAGGAACGGAACTATACGTTCTGCCTTATTGAGCACGACATGGAATTCGTTGCGCGTCTGTGTGATCCAGTAATTTGCATGGCTGAGGGCGCAGTTCTCGCCGAAGGCACAATCGATGAGGTCAAAAATAATGATCAGGTCATTGAGGCATATCTCGGCACCGGACTGAAACGTAAAAAATAGCATGAGCTTTTTACTCGGCGAACAGATGACAGGCGGATACGGAGCAACAGACATTTTGCATGACTGCTCGATCGGCGTTGAAAAAGGTGAGATCGCGGTCATCGTTGGGCCAAACGGTGCAGGCAAATCAACCGCCATGAAAGCCGTCTTCGGCATGCTGCCACTCAGAAAGGGGCGCATCATGTTCGATGGCGAGGATGTCACACAATTAAAACCCGAAGAACGGGTGGTCAAGGGAATGGGGTTCGTGCCCCAAACCCATAATGTGTTTACGTCGATGACTGTCGAAGAAAACCTGGAAATGGGCGCGTTTATCCGCACCGACCCCATCAGTGATTCAATCGCACAGGTCTATGATCTGTTTCCTGTCTTGAAAGAGAAAAGAAAACAGCCCGCGGGAGAGCTCTCGGGTGGTCAAAGGCAACAAGTCGCTGTTGGCAGGGCTTTGATGACACATCCGAAGGTTTTGATGCTTGATGAGCCAACAGCAGGCGTCTCTCCGATCGTGATGGATGAATTATTTGACCGAATTATTGAGATTGCTCGGTTGGACG
>JAYNIS010000030.1:0-11836 GCA_038109325.1 Gammaproteobacteria bacterium
AGGGCGCTGTCGATGCACTCGTTCGTCATGGCGTTGATGAAGACAACATCACAGTAGTGCGCGTTCCTGGTGCCTATGAGATTCCATTGGTCGCTCAGGCAGTCGCTGAAAAAGGTGATGTTGATGCAATCATTGCATTGGGTGCAGTGATCCGCGGTTCAACACCGCACTTTGACTATGTTGCTGGTGAATCAGCAAGTGGACTCAACAAAGTACAGATGGATACGGGTGTTCCTTGTTCATTTGGTGTGTTGACTGTTGATACAATTGAGCAAGCGATTGAACGCGCCGGTACCAAGGCGGGTAATAAGGGCGCTGAAGCGGCTTTGGTTGCTATCGAGATGGTGTCTGTCCTGAGACAAATCGGTGAGTGAAGCCTCTCCTGCCCAGCCGACAGCTTCGCAGCGGCATCGCGCGCGTGAGGCTGTCATTCAAGCACTCTACCAATGGGAGTTATCTGGATATCCGATGACTCAAGTTGTTGCCATGTTTCGTGCAGACAACGACTTAAAGCGTGCCGATATAACATTTTTTCATGACGCACTGACAGCGATTGATCACACGCACCAGGATTTGGTGGATGCGTTAAAGCCGTATTTATCGCGAGAGTTTTCTGAACTGACTCCGATCGAGCGGAATATCTTACTCTTGGGTGGTTATGAACTCTCATCACGGATC
The DNA here is from genome assembly GCA_038109325.1 of Gammaproteobacteria bacterium. Taxonomy (GTDB): domain Bacteria; phylum Pseudomonadota; class Gammaproteobacteria; order Pseudomonadales; family Litorivicinaceae; genus HIMB30. Next base: position 679 of record JAYNIS010000030.1, read on the forward strand.
GATATCCCGTTTAAAGTCGTGATATCTGAGGCGGTCGCCTTGAGTAAAAAGTTCGGTGCGACAGACGGTCATAAGTTCGTCAATGGGGTGCTCGATCAACTTGCGGTAAACACGCGTGCAATTGAGGTTCAGGCTCTCGGGTCTCGTGAACGAGTTTGAGCTGATACGAACATATTTCCAGAGGGATCCGCTTGATCCCTCTGTCACTCTTGGCAATGGCGATGATGCAGCTGTTGTCTCTCAACACAGTGATTTCGAAACAGTCGTCTCTGTCGATTCAGTAATTGCCGGTCGTCATGTTCCTCAAATCTGTCCTCCCGATGGATTTGCTGCACGTTTATTGGGTCGCGGATTAAGTGATCTTGCTGCAATGGGTGCAGAGTCTAAATATGTATTGTTGTCACTAACGCTGCCGACACTCGAGCCGGGTTGGATCGATCACTTTGCAAAGCGGTTTCACCAGCTATGCGTTCGATTTGGTGTGGATTTGATTGGTGGAGATACCACTAAGGGTCCACTAAGTGCGCATATCACGGTCATCGGCCAGGTACCCAAGGGATCGGCGGTAACTCGGGCTGGATTGAAGTCAGGCGATGATCTTTGGCTATTTGGTTCTGATTTGGGCGGGGCTCGAGCCTACTTGGATGTCCTGCATGGCCAAGAGTCGGATCATGAGCGCTGGGCGGAACGCTATTGGAGACCTGAACCTCAATTGGCTGCAGGTGCAGCCTTGCGTGGAACCGCCAGTGCCATGATCGATATCTCAGACGGTCTTTGTCAGGACTTATTGCATCTGTTGGATAGAGCTGTTGGTCTGGCGAGCGTGAAACTACAGTCAAAGTTTATTCCGCTGTGTGAAGATTTGTTGGAACGTTTCGGGCGAGAGCGAGCATTAGAGTATGCGCTGACAGGGGGTGATGATTATTGTCTTCTTGCCTCAATTCCCGCAGGGCGTGAGGTTCCAAAAGGTGGTCACCGCATTGGGATGGTCGTGAAAGCCGAATCTGATCGAATCCTATTGGATGGAAAACCACTACCGGGTGAATGGCAACTTGGATGGGACCACAGCAGATGAATCAAATCAAATTTTGGATTGCCGTAGGCCTTGGTAGTGGCCTATCACCGAAGGCGCCAGGGACTACCGGCACACTAGGTAGCCTACCCTTCATAGTGCTGGTTTGGGAAGCGTCATTCGCGATATGGGTACTCGGATTCATTGTTCTGTGTGCGTTATCGATCTGGAGCATCCCTGAGGCTGGACGGAGGCTCGGTGATCCAGATCATGGGCAAATCGTTATCGATGAGTGGGCTGGTATGTGGTTAGCTGCTTATGGGCTTAATAGTTTCACGGATTTCTCTCTATGGATGGGTCTGTTGATTGGATTTATTGGGTTTCGGATTTTCGATATTGCGAAACCTTGGGCAGTGTCTTGGTGCGAACGGAAGATCCCAGGTGCATGGGGAGTGTTGATGGATGATGTCGCAGCAGGCGGATATGTTCTTATTCTTGCGCTGGTCTTTGGTATGCTTAGCGGCCACTCAGGATAAGACCATGACCATCGAACACATCGACAACTGCCAGCTTCCGACCCAATGGGGAACTTTCGACATGCACGGGTTTCGGGAATCTGAATCCGGAAAAGAGCATATCGCGCTAGTCATGGGTGATCCGGGTCATGAGCAACCAGTTTTGATCCGCGTCCATTCGGAGTGTTTGACTGGTGATGCGCTATTTTCTCAACGCTGTGATTGTGGTGCTCAACTTGAGCATGCGATGGTAGCGGTTGCTGCGAAGGGATCGGGTATTGTTTTGTATTTGCGCCAGGAAGGTCGAGGGATCGGCTTGTTGAATAAAATTCGTGCGTATCACTTGCAAGACGATGGCGCTGATACAGTGGATGCCAACGAGGCATTGGGTTTTGCGGCAGACCAGCGCGATTACTCAATTGTTGGACCAATGCTTGCGCATTTTGATGTCACCGAGGTGGAGTTATTGACCAACAACCCGAAAAAAGTCAAAGCTCTTGAGGGGCTTGGTATTTCTGTGGTGAAGCGTCATTCCATCGAAACAGGACTCACGCCGCACAATCAGAATTATTTAAAAACGAAGCTGAACCGTTTGGGGCATTTACTTAGTCAGCCTGAAAACTTCAGCTAAGACGCTTTTCAATCGCTGATCGTATTCCAGTCGCGTCCAATCCAGCGCGGGATAACATCGCATCAGGTTTGCCATGTGCTTCATATCGATCAGGAAGACCTAAGCTCAGTAAATTGACTGACATCCCTTGGTCATTGTAGTACTCACCGACAGCTGATCCAGCTCCACCCATGCGCTGATGCTCTTCAACGGTAACGATCAGTTTGGCATCGGCGTGGTGGGCCAAGATGGCCTCATCGAGCGGTTTCACCCAACGCATATCGACCAGGGTTGCATCGAGTTGTTCGGACACTGTAATGGCTTCAAAGACGCGAGATCCAAAGGCCAGGATCACAATTCCTGATTGCCCTTCACGACGAGTGATTGCACGTCCGACATCGACTGTATTCAAGCTCGCATCGGGAAGCTCGCCAGGGCCTTGTCCACGCGGATATCTGACTGCCGCTGGTCCTGGATGTTGATAACAGGTGGAGAGCAAGAGTCGGCACTCTGCTTCGCTCGATGGCGCAGCGATGACGATTTCAGGAAGTGTTCTCAAGAAGGCATAATCGTATACTCCGGCGTGGGTCGGACCATCTTCACCTACGAGTCCCGCGCGATCAATGGCGAAAGTGACATCAAGGCCTTGCACACAAACATCATGAATAACTTGATCGTATGCGCGTTGTAAAAATGTTGAGTAGATCGCAACCACGGGCTTGGTGTTTTGTGTCGCAAAGCCCGCTCCAAGACACACCGCATGTTGTTCAGCAATTGCGACGTCAAAGTAGCGATCTGGGAATCGTTTTGAGAATTCGATCAGGTCGGAGCCTTCTCGCATGGCCGGGGTAATACCAACCAGTCTTGGGTCTGTTTCTGCCATATCGCAGAGCCATTGACCGAAGATATTTGAATAAGTGGGCTTGGGCGTCGCCTCTGCATCAGACTTCGCTTTCAGCTTACCAATTGCATGATATTTGATTGGGTCATCTTCTGCGGGTACAAAACCACATCCTTTTTGTGTCACAACATGCAAAAACTGTGGGCCAGGGAGGTCTCTCATGTTTTGCAATGTTGTCACAAGGCCCGCTAGGTCATGGCCATCGATTGGTCCGATATAGTTAAATCCGATCTCTTCAAAGAGCGTTGCTGGACTGACCATACCCTTTAAATGTTCTTCGGTTTTTTTAGCGAATTGTGCGAGTGGTGGAAGTGGCTCGAGTAATTTCCGAGCCTCATCACGACTACGGGTGTAGGCCTTCGATGAGAGTAATTTCGCTAAGTAGTCGCGGATACCGCCAACGTTTCTCGAAATCGACATGTCATTGTCGTTTAAAACCACGAGCATATTGGCTTTTTCACTGGCTGCATGGTTCAAGGCTTCAAAAGCGAGTCCCGCAGTCAGCGCACCGTCGCCGATCACAGCCACATGACGTCGACTCGATTGATTGAGTTTGGCATCTAGAGCCATCCCCAATGCTGCACTAATTGATGTGCTTGAGTGCCCAACCCCGAAAGTGTCATACGGACTCTCTTTTCTGTCAGGGAATGCCGCTAAACCCCCTTCCTTTCGAATGGTCAGAAGTTGTTCGCGACGCCCAGTCAGAACCTTATGTGGATAGGCTTGGTGGCCAACATCCCAAACGAGTTGATCAAAGGGGGTGTCATAGCAAAAATGCAACGCAACCGTCAGTTCAACAACACCGAGCCCCGCACCGAAATGTCCGCCGGAAATACCCACTGAGTAAAGCAGGTATTCGCGCAATTCGTCAGCCACTTGGCGGAGTTGATCACGGTTGAGTGAGCGTAAAACATGAGGCGAGTTAATCCCTTCCAGTAGGGGAATATTCGGGCGCTCACCCGGAATGGTGTGGAAGAGTTTCATTGATGGCATTAATTCGTTCGCTCCACGCTTAGTCGTGCCAGTTCTTGTAACATGGTGGTGTCTCCTGCGAGGCGCGCAAGGGCTTGGTTGGCAATTTCGACCAATGCATAGGCTTCTTTTTCACTGGCTTTAAGTCCAAGAAGGCTTGGAAAGGTTGATTTTCCGAGCATTTGATCGCGACCTTGAGTTTTCCCAAGCGTCTCTGTTGGCGTTGTTTCATCGAGGATGTCATCTTGAATCTGGAATGCAAGGCCGATGGCTTGTCCTGCGAGTGTCAGTGCGTCCCAGTCGGCATCTGATGGATTTCCACATGTAGCGCCCATTAGTATGCTGGCGGTAATCAATGCACCGGTTTTCTTCGCGTGCATCGCTTTTAGTGCATCTAAAGAAAGTGCTTTACCCTCAGATTCCAGATCGATTGCCTGTCCGAGTGCCATTCCTTGGAATCCGACAGCTTCTCCAAGGAGTCTGAGTTGCTTGACCCGCATGCGATCGGTTCGGGCATCGGTCTCACCGAGAATCGAGAATGCGAGCGCTTGCAGCGCGTCGCCAGCGAGGATTGCTGTCGCCTCGTCAAAAGCAATGTGTGTCGTTGGCTGGCCGCGCCTCAGCGCATCATCGTCCATTGCTGGAAGATCGTCGTGAATTAGTGAATAGGCGTGTAGGAGTTCGACGGAAATGGCTGCGGTATCTGCAGCATCTCGGCTGGCACCAACAGCACCGGCGGCTGCATACACCAATGCTGGACGTAAGCGTTTACCACCTCGAAGCACGCTGTAACGCGCCGCCTCTAGAAGCCGCGAGTCACCAAGATGCTTTCCAAGCGTATGATCGAGTGCCTGGTCAATCCGTGTACGAACCTGTTCGAGCCAATGATGATCCAATGCGCTTAGGCCTCCGGATCAAATGGCTTTTCTTCGCCGGCTTGCTTGATTTCGGTGACCTTCTGCGAGGCGCTATCTAAGATGGCATGGCACTCTTTAGCGAGCAGGACACCTTTTTCAAACGCTTCAAGTGATGTATCGAGTGGCATCGACCCTTGTTCCATTTGTCGGACTAATGCCTCGAGTTCGGAGAGTTTTGCTTCAAATGATGGTGTGTTATTTGGGTCAGACATGGTTGGCCTCGGATGAAGAAGATGTGATAAATCAATCTAACAACAACGCCGAGGATCATGAGTCCAACACCTGCCCGATTGATGATGAACTCTTGGCGGGTCAGCTGAAGGCGTTTTTGCCAGAAAATAGAGAACTGCTTTGGCGTCACCTGTACGTTTGATGTAGAGCGCAAACGAAAAAAGAAAGATCAAAGTGCCAATGCCGAGAGCGCCTTGTTCCAACTGGACAAGCCAATCCATGGGTTATTCCTTACTAGTAATTTGAGATGCGGCGACCTCATCAAGTCGCTTAATCGACCCATTATAACGCCACTCATAGATAACTTGCGCGGTCAGTACACGTTGCACATAGTTTCTGGTTTCTGTGAATGGGATTGAAGCAACCCAAACATCCAATGGCATGGCTTCATAGGGCATCCACTGTTTTACACGATGAGGCCCCGCGTTGTAGGCAGCCGTAGCAAGTGCTGGATGTCCGAATCTGTGGAGCTGTTTAGCCAGATAATAGCTTCCGATCCGAATATTGGTCGACGGATTGATGAGCGTCCGGTTACCGCGCCATTTAAGGTTCAGTTCTTTTGCTGTCTGCCGGCCTGTTCTTGGCATCACCTGCATGAGGCCAAGCGCACCCGCTGGGCTTCGAATGTCATGCATGAAGAGACTTTCTGAGCGCATCAGACCCGATAGCCAAGAGAGTGAAATGTCATGGCGTTTGGCAGCATTTTTTAATGGTTTTTCGAAGGCACGGGGATAGCGAAGTTCATAATCATCCGTGAGCCCTGATTGATGTGCCGTGACTGCAGAACGAGAATGCCAGTTCCAGCGGTTTGCGAGAATCGCTGCCGCTTTTTGCTCTTCCTCGGTCAGGCGACCGATCACAAAGTCCCATTGGCGCCTCGCCATCACAGTCAAGCCCTCCTCGAACAACAAGCGAGCGACTGTGACATCAGTGCGCCGGTTGACTTCGTCAACCATAGAGTCAGACGGCCGCGTTGATTTGGGACGTAAATCGTACGAAATTCCCAGGTAGTCTGCGGCTAAAAATCCATACCAGGAGTTTGATTCAGCGACCTTTCGGAGCACTTCGAAGGCGAGGTCGGAGCTGCCGGTCATCGCAAGCGCGCGTGACGCCCAATAGTTCCATTCAATCTCTCCACGTTCTTCAGGTGAGAGTTTGGAAATGGCTGTTAAAACATCAGGCCATTCTTGGTAATGAATGAAATAGCGTACCCGCCAGTGATCCAAAATCGGGTGCGAAGGTAAGTCCATCCGTAATAACGGCGCTGCAGCAGGGTCTAAGTTGATCGCCATGGTGCGAGCGGCACCCATGATTGCGAGCTGTCTGGCGCTATCTGGGATCTTTCGATCTTTAATGAGGGCTAACAACTTATCAGGGTTTCTGCCGGCAAGACGCGATGCAGCCATATCGACCCATTCTGGGAATTTTTCCGCTTGCTTCGTTAGAAATTTATGTGGCTGGCGTCGTGCCAGAGCCCATGCATTAATGTGCTGTGATACAGACTTGTCCAGTGGTTTAGCGAGCCAACGCGCAAGCTGTAATTGACGTTGTTCAAGAGCATTATCAATCCGGCGGAGGCGCACTTCTTTGGTGATTAGGCCCTGTATTTGCAAAATCGAAAAAAGCACATCGCAGTCTTTGGGCTGGCTTTTACCATGGGTCCATAAACGCAATGCTTCGCGATGATCGGTTTTAGTGTCTTGTTTAAGGTGGAACTTGGCCTCGAGTTTGTAGCAATTGAGCGTGACATTGTCTGTCGGCCGATACAGGAACAGAAAATCTTTGTGCCAGTCTGCGCGCCCCAATCGCAACAGTTTCCTCCAGCGGAGATTGGCGATTGCAGCACTGTCCGGATATTGCTGTATTAATTTTTCAAGATCTCGGGCGGAGATCGAGCCGAGTCGCTTTTCAGTCGATTCGGCAACTAATTCAGGGTAGAGCGGCGAGTCTTTCCAAGTTTTTTTCATGGATTGACTAATTTTCCCAGTTCGCTCGACAGTGACCCATGCGCGGCTAAACGAATCTGCAACGACGCTTGTTATGCCCATGACATTAAGGCAGCTCGCGATCGCAATTATTTTTATTGTGTAACTGATGCCTTGCACATGCACCTCTTTGCCCAAACAGAGTCAGTGTGACGAAACCAAACGTCGGTCGCAATGGGGAGATCGGTCATGGCGCAAATTCTTTTAACAGGAGCAACCGGATTTGTTGGGGATGCGCTTCTTCCGGCATTGGCGAATGATGGACATTCTTTGATCTGTCTGACCCGTGATCCCGTGAAAGCTGCGAGACGATTCAGCGCACTGGCGGCGTCGATTCACTGGATTGAGTCCTTTGCCGAAGTGGATGCCATGCCCGATGCAGTCGTTAACTTGTCGGGTGAGGGTATCGCGGATTCTCGTTGGACCGATAAGCGGAAACGACTACTTAGATCGTCTCGGATCGCTGTGACTGAGCAATTGGTGGTGCGGTTGAATACGCTTGATGGTGAGCCCGATGTTGTGATTTCCGGTAGTGCGATCGGGTACTACGGCGCGCAGACTCAAGATGTCACCGAAGAAAACAAATCGGGGTTGGACTTTTCAGCGCGCTTATGCGCAGATTGGGAGCAAGCAATCGGTGGATTAGATTCTGAAGCGACACAAATCTATACACTCCGAATCGGAGTGGTCCTCGGGCGCGCAGGAGGGTTTTTGGGCCGCCTTGAAATACCATTCCGATTGGGCCTTGGAGGTCCTCTGGGCAATGGTCAGCAGATGCTGTCTTGGATTCATCGTGATGACTTGGTTGCGATGATTCGTTGGATGTTGTCTGGCACTCCAGACGCCGGAGCCTACAATGCAACCAGTCCGCACCCTGTGAGCAATGAAGAGTTCACAACCACTTTTGGTCAGATACTCAAACGTCCAACCATTTTTAGGGTGCCCGAAATGCCGATGCGCCTGGTCTTGGGTGAATTGGCTGATTTGTTATTCAAGGGACAGCCTGTTAAGCCTCAGCGTGCCCTCGATCAGGGTTTTCAGTTTGAATACCCTGATCTGCGAGGGGCTTTGGCTGATTTATTCCGGTGATACGCGGGCCAGTGCGCCTTGGGTCAGAACGCGAACGCGTTGTCCTGCACTGAAGGTGTTGACTGAGTCCACTTCTTGAACGATGGATAGGATTTTTCCGGAATCCATTTTGATGGTCAGCTCGAGACCTTGGGCGCGAGTCGCTTTTTCTTCAATCATGCTGCCAACCACGGCACCACCGACGGCTCCTAAAATCGTGAAGATCTCCTGGCCCTTACCCTCGCCGACTGATGAACCTGCGACTCCGCCAATAATGGCGCCTGGAAGCTGACCAGCACCTGATTGCTTGCCTTCGATGACAACAGGATTGGTGTTTAAGACAGTCCCAAACTCAACGTTTTGTACTTGCCGCGCCTCGGAGCGCGAGTACGTGCTTCCCTGGAGACCCGAAACACAGCCGGTGATGCCGAATGTGAGTAGGCTGATTCCAGCAATAGTAATGATTGATCGCTTCATTTTTGACTCCGTATTCATAGCGTTCTGCTTGAATGTCATATAGTGTCACTGAAACGCCATTTAAACGTGACACTCTCATATCATTACTGTGACCGACTTGCCTGAGGCCTTCCATTCTATGAGTAAAAAAACCTTCGTACTCGATACCAATGTTCTTCTGCACGATCCTATGAGTGTATTCAACTTTCATGAACATGCAGTGGTCATCCCAATGACCGTTCTTGAAGAACTTGACGACATCAAAGATCGCAAGAAGAACGTTGCCGCTGAAGCGCGATCCGCGATCCGTATGGTTGACCAAGTGTTAGGCCAATCGACCCCGGAAGCCATCGCGCAGGGTGTTGAAATTCCGGTCGCTTTGAAGGGTGACAGCGGGAAACTTTTGGGCACCCTAGCGATTCATCGTTCGCCACTTGCGGATGAATCCAGAGGACGTCTTGATGATATCGAATCCAATGACAACCGAATCATTAACTGCGCATTAGAAATTCAAAACACGGAGCCGGCACGTGAAGTCATTCTGGTGACGAAAGATATCAATATGCGGCTCAAGGCCCTAGGTGCTGGGCTCAATCGTGTTGAGGACTATCGTCGTGACCAGTTGGTCAGTGACGTCGAACTATTACCGTCAGGGCATTTAGAGCTTGAGGCCGAGTTTTGGAAGCTGGTGACAGATGTGGACACCTGGAGTGAGGGATCAAAGACCTATCACCGTGTTCCTCGTTCAGTCTTGACCACAGAAATTTACGCCAATCAGTATGTTATTGATTCGACTGATGAGTTCGCAGCCCGTATCAGTCAGGTCGAAGATGAATCTGTAGTGTTACTTGATGTCGGGCGTCATCGCTTAGAAGACATGGAAGCCTGGGGTATCCGGCCGCTGAATGTGTATCAAGGGATGGCGATGCACGCGTTGTTGGATACGGGGCTTGATTTGAACTTACTGATCGGTGCGGCCGGTTCAGGTAAGACCTTGTTGTCTCTCGCTTGTGCATTGGAACTGGTTGTCGAGCAGAAGCGTTATTCAAAGATCGTTGTGACTCGATCGACACCACCGGTGGCTGAAGATATTGGTTTCTTACCGGGGACTGAAGAAGAGAAGATGATGCCGTGGCTCGCCGCGATTCATGACAATCTCGAAGCGCTCCACGAGCATGACGACAACCCGGAAGCATCGATGCGATTTGCGCTTGAGAAAGGCAATATCCAATTCAAGTCTTTGAATTTTATCCGTGGTCGCTCGATTCAGGATGCGATCATTCTGCTTGATGAATCCCAGAACCTGACGCCGCAGCAATTAAAAACCATCATCACCCGGTGTGGTAGGGGCTCGAAAATTGTATGCCTCGGTAATCTTGCTCAGATCGACAGCAACTACTTAACCGCGTTAACCTCAGGGTTAACCTACGTGGTTGAGCGGTTTAAAGGATGGACCGGCGCGTCGACACAGCATCTCGAAGGTGTTGTTCGGTCACGACTCGCGTCCTATGCGGAGCAAAATCTGTAAGTGCGCATTTGGATACTCTGTCTTGGTTTTATTGGCCTTGTGGCCTTGAGTGTGGCGGCTGTTCCTGTTCATTTTGATGAGGCGCAGTACACCACCTGGCTTGCACACCAAGACTTGAGCTATCAAACCAAAGGGCCTTTGGTGACAGCGGCCCAGTCAGTCACCCATGGTCTTGAGTTTTTGCCTCAACTGATCCAGGTCCGTTTACCGGCGTGGGTTGCTTGGTTCTTCTCCGGAATATTACTTATATGGCTTGGTCGCTTGTCCGGGTTTGATCAAGAGGCGAGTCGACGTCTACTGATCCTCTTTGTGACCAGTCCGATGTTATTTGCGCTGGGCATGGTCCACACCACAGATATTTGGTTGTTATTTTTCATGCTATTGGCGCTTTGTGCATTTGCGTCGATTCTGCATTGTCGCCCGAATCAACAGACGGAATTGTGGTGGCTGTTGATGGGTGCCGCACTTGGGTTCGGTGCGCTGGCGAAGCTCTCCATTGCTTTGGTCCCTTTATCGATTATTCCCTGGGTCATTGTCAGAACACCGCGATTAATTTTTACCCCTGGTCCGTATTTGGGTGCGCTTTTATGTGCCTTTGTGATGACTCCATGGATCCTGTGGAACATGGATCATGATTTTGCGCACCTTTCGCATGAGTTTGGCCATGTGAATTCCGATAATGACAATATTTTGCATGCGGTGGATTGGATCCCTGTTCTCTTAATTGCTGCTCTTCCCGCGATGTTGCTCTCTGTATTTGGTGGTTTACGAATTCGAATTGACGATTATGTCAACGAGCGAGAGGAAGCAGTCCGAGACATGCTACGCTTTAGTCTTGGTACGTTGATTGTGCTATTCATCATCAAGGGGTTGATGGGTGAAGTGCTTCTGAATTGGACGCTGCCAATGGTGCCGGTGCTTCTCATGATTTTTGCCAGGCGTATCCGCTGGTCGCCTGCGAGT
>JAYNIS010000031.1:0-11333 GCA_038109325.1 Gammaproteobacteria bacterium
GGATATGTGCTAGGCATTCTTCTTTTGAGGTGAAGAGCCCGGTGCATTCATAGACAACATCTACGTCGAGTCTGTCCCAAGGGAGTTCTGCGGGGTTGCGTACAGCGAGCGTTTCAATACATTGGCCTTCGACCTTTAAGCCGCCATCAATATGCTTAACATTATACGGGAATCGCCCATGGGTAGTGTCAAACTGCAAGAGGTGTGCGTTGATCTCTGAGCTTCCTAGGTCATTAATCGCGACGACCTGAATCTCGTTTTGTAGATTTCTTTCATAAAGCGCACGGAGAATATTGCGTCCGATTCGCCCAAATCCGTTAATTGCTACTCTAATCATGTCATCATGCCTATGTTTTAGCGTGCACTTTATCGCTTATGTTTGTAATATTACGTAAATTTACGAAAAAATAGACCTGTCTGCAAGGGGGATTTTGGTGTTATCGCAAATTGAGGTGTCGCTCGATCAGTTGAGTCGCTCTGAGCGGAAGGTGGCAGAGTTTGTTTTGGCCGACGCGTCGAGGGTTTTATCGATGTCGATCGCTCGCGTCGCGCAGGAGGCTAATGTCTCTGAGCCGACAGTGAATCGTTTTTGTCGAACCTTTGCGGCAAGCGGGTTTCCCGATTTCAAACTCAAGCTTGCGCAAAGTCTTGCGAGTGGCCCTGCGCTGACAACAGCAATGGTTTCCGAAGATGATGCGATGCCTGAAATCTTCTCCAAGCTCACTGACAAGGCGATACATTCCGTGCAGGACCTAAAATCATCGATCGATGTCTCAACGCTCGAACGGGGTGTAGATCTATTTTGCCAGGCGAGACAGGTCGCTTTTTTTGGTATGGGTGCGAGTGGTTCGGTTGCGCGCGACGCGCAGCACAAGTTTTTTCGATTTAACGTGCCTGTCGTCGCCTACGATGATGGCTTGATGCAGCGGATGCATGCGTCTGCAATGAAGACGGGGGACTTAGCGGTCGTGATCTCGCATACCGGCAGAACACGAGCAATGGTTGAGGCGGCGACATTTGCGCGAGAAGCCGGCGCGAGCGTCTTAGCTCTAACTCGGACAGATACACCGTTGGCACGCACCGCAACGCTCACGGTTCCTGTGGATGTGGATGAGAACACAGACCTCTACATTCCGATGGTTTCTCGACTGATGCAGTTGCTGGTGCTTGATATCTTGGTAACCGGCGTTGCTCAAAAAAGAGGCGCTGACTTCCAGCCCCATCTCGCTCGCATTAAGCAGGCCATCGACGGGACCCGTTTACCGGACTGAGAAATCTTTTCCAAAGTATAAAATCTTGTTAAATTACTACAAATTGATGACTGCAATTTTAAAAAACGGGGAATTGAGAGTGCGTCGAACCAAAATTGTGGCCACGTTGGGCCCAGCATCAGACCGTCCGAGCGTATTACGTCGACTACTGGAGTCTGGTGTTGATGTGTGCCGGCTGAATTTCTCCCACGGTAGTGCGGATGATCATCGGCGGCGTGCTCGTGAAGTTCGAGAAATTGCCAAAGACATCGGTCGAACTATCGCAATCCTTGCTGACCTCCAGGGACCGAAGATTCGTATCGCGCGTTTCAAAGACCAAGCCGTTAATTTGACGGTCGGTGCGCAGTTTGTACTCGACGCGCAATTGGGTTCAAACGAAGGCGATGAAACAAGGGTCGGTTTGGACTACCGAGAGCTTCCTAAAGATAGTCACCCGGGTGATGTCCTGTTACTTGATGACGGCCGAGTCGTTTTAAGCGTGGTCGCAGTCAAAGAGTCTCAGGTCGTGACGGAAGTCATAACCGGCGGGAGACTTTCCAACAACAAGGGAATCAATAAACAGGGCGGGGGTTTGTCTGCGTCCGCGCTAACAGATAAAGATTACAGTGACATGGATGTTGTCGCTGAGATCGATGCGGACTTCGTCGCGATCTCTTTTCCACGAGACGCTGAAGATATTCATCTTGCCAGGGCAGCTCTTCGCCATCGCTGTTCCAATGCTGATTTGGTTGCCAAGATTGAGCGAGCAGAAGCGGTTGCCTCTGATGAAGTGCTTGACGCGCTGATTTCTGCCAGTGACGCCGTGATGGTGGCTCGTGGCGACTTGGGTGTTGAAATAGGTGACGATCGATTGATCGGCGTACAGAAGAAAATCATCGCACGTGCGCGTGCTCTCGACCGACCAGTCATTACGGCTACCCAAATGATGGAATCCATGATTTCCAATTCAATGCCAACACGTGCCGAAGTTTTCGACGTCGCAAATGCTGTGTTAGATGGGACAGACGCCGTGATGTTGTCTGCGGAGACCGCTGCAGGTGATTATCCGGTGGAAACAGTGCTCGCTATGGCCAAGACAGCGGAGGGTGCGGAGCAAACAGAGCAGGCTCAGGCACTCGGTGCGCGGGTTGAGGCCCAATATGGTCGTCGCGATGAGGCAATCGCCTTGGGTGCAATGTATATCGCCAACCATTTGAAAAAATTGGCTGCAATAGTGTGTATTACTGAGAGTGGATCAACGCCACTTTGGATGAGCCGCTCCGGCGCCAGTCTGCCAATTGTTGCGTTGTCTGTTCAGCCAAAGACATTGGCCCGGATGGCGCTTTTCAGAGGCGTTATTCCATTGGCTTTCGATCCCCCGACGGATCAGTCGATGAGTTTTGTAGACCAGCTTGTTGTGAGTCAGGTAGCTGATTCATTGGGGCTCCCTGAAGACAGCCAGGTTTTATTGACCCGGGGTGACCGTCTGAATAATCCGGGCGGCACGAGTACCCTGAAGATCGTATCTATCGAAGAGGCAAAACGAACAAAAGATGGTGATTGAATCGAAAATCCCTAAAGAAGCAGAGATCCCACCTACAGACTTTATCATTGTTGGAGGTACTGGAGATCTCGCGCTCCGTAAGATTTTTCCTGCGCTGTTTCATCGATTCTTGGATGGGCAGATTCCGGAGAGCTGTGCCTTAATTGCGGCAGCTCGTAACGCCCTACCTAAGGCTGATTTCTTGGCACAATTAAAGCCATTTTGTGATGAGGTAATCAATAAGGATAACGAGACAGACTGGGAGGCGTTTGCAGACCGGATACAGATCATCGGGTTCAATGTCAAAACCGGTGAGGGTGCAGAAGAAATTGAATCAGCTTGTCTCGCGACCGCGGCCATACCGCGTGTTTTCTACTTTGCGATTTCACCGACATTATTTGCAGACGCTTGTCAGACACTTGAGCGGACAGGCCTTAAGACAGAACAAACTCGCTTAGTCGTTGAAAAGCCAATGGGTCATGATTTAAGGAGCGCCGAAGCGCTCGATGACTCGATTTTGGCGGTTTTTGAAGAGCGCCAGATTTACCGAATCGACCACTATCTCGGTAAAGAAACGGTGCAGAACTTGATGGCTCTTCGTTTTGCTAACTCGATCTTTGAATCACTCTGGTCTAACGCGCACATCGATCACGTCCAGATCTCCGTCGCCGAAGAGGTGGGTGTGGGCTCTAGAGAGTCATACTATGACGAATTTGGCGCCCTCCGAGACATGGTCCAAAACCACTTACTCCAATTACTGTGCTTGGTTGCTATGGAGCCCCCATCGAGGTTTGTCGCTGACCAGGTTCGGGATGAGAAGCTCCGGGTGCTTCGAGCACTGAAGCCAATTACGCATGAAAATTTTGATCGCTGCGTCAAGTTGGGCCAGTACACCAGGGGGTCGATCAAGGCAAAACCGGTAGACTCATATGTCGATGAGGTAGGGCGCACTACCGGTACTGAAACCTTTGCTGCACTGCGATGCGAGATCTCAAACTGGCGCTGGTCGGGCGTCCCTTTCTACTTGCGGACAGGTAAGCGATTGGCCGGTCGAGCCAGTGAAATCGTGGTCACATTCAAGCGTCCGCCACACAATATCTTTGAGGACGGAGTTCGTGCGGGAGCCGAATCAATGGAGCCGAATCGATTGGTGATTCGGTTGCAGCCTAATGAGGGTTTGAAGCTCTGTATGACCAGCAAAGAGCCGGGTCCTGGTGGTATGCGGTTGTTCCCGGCTAGCTTAAATCTCTCGTTCAACGAGACCTTCAAGACAAGATTACCTGAGGCCTACGAGCGCTTACTGATGGATGTCGCCCGTGGCAACCAGACCTTGTTCATGCGGTCGGATGAAGTTGAAGCCGCCTGGGCGTTCATTGATCCGATCGTTAACGAAGCTAACAAGCGAAAGCCAGAAAAGTACAACGCAGGTAGTTGGGGTCCCACATCTTCGTTCGAGCTAATGGCCGAACACGGACACCGGTGGATTGAACCTGAGGTGGATGGATGAGCATTTCTCACGTCATTACTCAAGCATTGAGTGACACCGTTGCCCGGCAAGGATTTGTGCGTATTGCGTTTCCCGGTGGTCGAAGCGCTGTCGAGTTGATGTCTGAGCTTTCGAATGCCTCGATTGATTGGCAATCGGTCTGTGTCACTTTGGTTGACGAGCGCGCGGTGGATGAATCATCAGGCGCATCCAATGCAGCGTTGGTCAAATCCACGCTATGTGTGAATCAGGCTGAGCAATCAACATTTGAACCGTTGTTCGTTGGAGACAATGCAGAGCAGTCAGTTGAATATCTCAATCAACAGGACTTCACCCTCGATATTGCTGTCCTAGGTATGGGAGAGGATGGACATTTTGCGAGTCTCTTTCCAAGTGAAACAGCTGTGCCAGGATTGGACGATGAGCGGCTTGGATTTGTTGCAACGAGTGCTGTTGGTTCGCCATCTGTGCCACGAATTTCGATGACACTGAATCAGATTATGTCCGCTCAGCTCGTAGTTTTATTGGTGAGCTCGGATGCGAAGAAAGACAAAGTGGTGGATGGGTTGGGAGCAGTCAATCCAATGAATCCAGTGAGTTATCTCCTCGCATTGGATGATTCGATATTGGTTGTCTGGCCTAATGGTGCAATGGCCAAGGTACAAAATGGAGTCATCCATGAATCGTAACGATGCGGTGAAAGCTGTTCTAGAGGCTATTGAAACCCGCAGTCAAAGCACGCGGGTACGGTACCTGGATGGAATCCGAGAAATGGCTGATGCATCGGATTCAGATCGAGGCCAAGTCGGCTGTTCGAACCTTGCGCATGCGGCAGCCGGCGCACTTGAAGATCAATCCAAGCTATTAACTGTGGATCGTACACGGGCGAAGAATTTGGCGATCGTTACGGCGTACAACGACATGCTGTCTGCCCACCAGCCATATGAAACCTACCCCGATCGAATTAAACAGAAAGCAAGATCACTCGGGGCGATGGCACAAGTCGCCGGCGGTGTGCCTGCGATGTGCGATGGTGTCACCCAAGGCCGTCCGGGTATGGAATTATCGCTCTTGTCCCGTGATGTGATTGCGATGTCGACGGCAGTTGCACTGAGTCATAACGTTTATGATGCCACCGTGGCGCTTGGCATTTGCGACAAAATTGTTCCCGGACTATTGATGGGTGCCTTGTCATTTGGGCACTTGCCGACAGTATTCATTCCGGCTGGACCGATGCAGACAGGTATCAGTAACGATGCCAAGTCTCAGGTTCGTAAAGCCTTCGCCAAAGGTGAAGTGGGTCGCGAAGAGTTGCTCGCCTCAGAGGCTGCTGCCTACCACAGTCCTGGTACCTGTACTTTTTATGGGACAGCGAATTCAAATCAGATGTTGCTCGAGATGATGGGTATACAGCTCCCGGGATCGAGCTTCATCAATCCTGGTGAAGAAATCCGTGGGTTATTGACTGACGCAGCCGTCGAAGCTGCCCTCAGCGCATCGCGGGGGAGCGACCACTATTTGCCAATCGGTCTCGTTGTTGATGCGCGGGCGATTGTGAACGCGATTGTTGGACTGCATGCAACCGGAGGATCGACCAATCACACCATGCACTTGATTGCGATCGCTCAAGCTGCAGGCTTGTCCGTGACTTGGAATGATTTTGCTGCATTATCGAAAGTGACTCCGCTCATTGCTCGCGTGTATCCAAACGGATCTGCTGATGTGAATCATTTCCATGCAGCAGGCGGAATGGGGTATGTCATGCGGGAACTGTTGGACGCAGGACTCTTACTTGGTGATGCCTTATCGATGACTGGTCGTACCATCGCTGAGAGTATTTCAGAGCCTTCGATGACAGAAGGCGCGCTAGAGTGGGTCTCTCCGCAGCAAACATCACTCGATCCATCAATTTTGAAGCCGGTTGATGCACCGTTTCAGGACACCGGTGGACTTGTCCATTTGACCGGTAATATCGGTGAGGCGGTGATTAAGACATCCGCAGTCGATGCTGAGCGGCACGTGATCGAAGCCCCCTGCGTTGTGTTTGATAACGAAGAGCATGTGAAGACAGCCTTTAAAGCGGGTGAATTAAATCGTGACGTGGTCGTTGTGGTTCGCGGTCAAGGTCCGAAAGCGAATGGCATGCCGGAATTGCATGGCCTAACCCCATCGCTGTCGATTTTACAAGATCAAGGGTATCGAGTCGCTCTGGTCACAGACGGACGAATGAGTGGCGCGAGTGGCAAGGTCCCGGCGGCAATCCATGTTTCTCCTGAGGCCAAAGATGGTGGACCACTGAGTCGAATCCAAACTGGCGATGTGATTCGGTTGGATGCGTCGAATGGTGAGTTGACCGTATTGGTTGATCAAGCCACCTTGGATGCCCGTCAATCGGCCGTCGTCCCTGAGCCTCAACACCCGTCACCCTGGGGGCGTTCACTTTTTTCCACACTCCGGCATCAGGCCGGCCCAGCAACCTTAGGTGGTGGGTTACAGTTACTTCCGGAGGCGTAATGCATCCTGTTTTACATGAAGCGCTTTCGCGCAGTCCAGTGATGCCAGTTTTGGTGATCCCAGAGATTTCGATGGCAGCACCCTTGGCTGAAGCCTTAGCTTCAGGCGGTTTAACCGTGTTTGAAATTACGCTTCGAACGGATTGTGCGTTGGATGCGATGCTTGTGATGAAAGATGCCGTGCCTGATGCGTTAATCGGCGCAGGGACCGTGACCAGCAGAGATCGAATGCGGGAAGCGAGAGATTCTGGAGCTGACTTTGTCGTGAGCCCCGGAACAACTCAAGCGTTATGGAATGCGAGCGTTGAATATCAGCTACCGATCCTTCCTGGGTTTTCAAGCGCATCTGAAGCCATGGCGTTGATGGAGTTGGGAAGTCAGTGCGGGAAATTTTTCCCTGCAGAGGCATCCGGTGGCGTGAATTACTTAAAGTCGCTTGCTGGCCCATTGCCTGATTTTTTGGTGTGTCCAACCGGTGGCATCAGAGCGGAGACAGCCGGTAACTATCTCGCATGCCCTAACGTGATGTGTGTTGGTGGAAGTTGGATTGCGTCGGGTGATTTATTGGCTCAAGGTGATTATGCAGAGATTGAGGCGCGCGCTCGACACGCTGCATCTTTGAGCTAACTCGCGTTCTCTAAGCGTTCGATACCCTTTGTTTGCATCCAGTGTTCGAGCCCAGCGATCTCGTCTTCGCTCAGTCTGAGACCTAATTTTGAGCGTCGCCATAACACGTCCTCGGCGGTTCGTGCGTATTCATTGTCGATAAGCCACTGAACCTCTCGCCCATAAAGGTCCCAGCCAAAATGTTGGCCAAGATCTTTTTCTGTATTTGCGTCACCAAGAACATGGTAGGCATCTGTGCCGTAGGCTTTGACTAGTCTTATGATCAATCGATCGGAAGCGAAGGGGTACGCAGCACTGAGATCAAGAGCCAATCTGCCGGCGCCATCGACAGGAAAGTCACCTCCAGGTAGCGCTTGGTTTGCGGTCCATGATTTTCCTAGAGATGGGAAGTAGTCTTCGATTTTTGAAAGAGCCGCGTCTGCCAATTTTCTGTACGTTGTGATCTTTCCACCAAATACGTTCAGTAGAGGTGTTTTGCCATTTTTATCCCGTAGTTTTAGGACGTAGTCGCGGGTGGCCTCGGTCGCAGATGACGCGTTGTCATCGTACAACGGCCTTACACCCGAAAATGTCCAGACGACATCGTCCGCTGTGACAGTTGTTGCAAAGTATTCAGAGACGCCTGCAGTTAGGTACTCAATTTCCTCTGGCGTGCACACGGCGTCTTTCGGATCCCCTGTATGGTCTACATCTGTCGTACCAATAAGTGTGAAATCATCCTCGTAGGGGATTGCGAAGATAATCCGCCCGTCGGACTGTTGGAAGATGTATGACTTTTCATGACCAAATAGTTTCTTGGTGACGATGTGGCTACCGCGTACGAGTCGGACGCCCTCGCTTGAGTTTTCATGAATCCGGTCGTGCAAGATTTCACTGACCCAAGGACCGCCGCAGTTGATGATGGCTTTGGTTTTGACTTGGTATGTCTCTCCAGACCAGGTGTCTTTCAAATCGACTAGCCAGAGATCACCGTCGCGACGTGCCCCTTCGACGCGCGTCCGAGTTTTGATGGTTGCGCCTCGTGCCTCGGCATCACGCGCATTTAAAACAACCAAGCGCGAGTCCTCGACCCAGCAATCTGAATATTCAAACCCTTTGGTGTAGAGGTCCTTCAGCGGTTTGCCGGCTGCGTGCGTTTTGAGGTTGAGTGCTTCTGTTGGCGGCAGAATCTTACGGCCGCCTAAGTGGTCATACAAAAAGAGACCGAGACGTAACAGCCAACTTGGTCTTAATCCGCTGTGATGTGGAAGTACAAACCGCATTGGCCATGAAATGTGAGGCATTGCTCGCAACAGAACTTCGCGTTCAATCAGCGCCTCGCGGACAAGTCTAAACTGGTAATATTCGAGATACCTCAGTCCGCCATGGAAAAGCTTTGTTGATGCTGATGACGTGGCCTGCGCCAGATCGTCTTTTTCGCATAACAGCGCTGAAAGGCCGCGGCCTGCAGCGTCACGTGCGATGCCGCAACCATTAATGCCGCCGCCAATGATGACAACATCGTAAGGGGATTGGGTACTCATATGTCTACTGATTCCAGAAAGTTCGCATCACTCAAAGTCACGATGCGTGTCCCTCTCAATTCCGCTGCTTTGCGAAATGACTCAGGTGGTTCGTTGTCAGTGACGAAGTAATCAACGTCACCAATGTCACAAATTCTGACAGGCGCTGTCCGTTCGAATTTCAGACTGTCAGACACTAAAATTTTGGTTCGTGCGTTCTTTAAAATTGCCCGCGCAACCGATACCTCTCGTGCGTCGAAGTCGAGAACAGCCCCATCTTCATCCATAGCGCTCGCGCCAATGCACGCGAAGTCCGCCTTGTATCGCGAAATAAATTCCACGGCGTCTTCACCAACAATTGCGCCATCGCTTTGGCGCACCGTGCCTCCGACCAAGACGAGGTCTTTTTGAGGGGAGCCCGTCAAGGTAGAAACCACATTGACATTGTTTGTAATCACAACAAGCCCGGTGTGTTCATAAAGCGCTCGAGCAACTTGCTCAATCGTTGTCCCGATATTCAGAATCACCGAGCAGTGATTCGGAATGAGCTGTGCGGCAACACGTCCAATGCTTTCTTTTTCATTGGACGCGAGTTGCCGACGCTGTTGATAGTCAACGTTGGACACGGATACTGCTGGCATTGCGCCTCCGTGTACGCGTGCGGCCAAGCCTCTCGTGCACAATTCATTCAAGTCTCGCCGGATCGTCTGTGTGGTCACAGCGTAGTCAACAGCAAGCTCGTCGACATCAGCGCGGCCTTCGCGGTTGATTCTCGACAAGATATCTATTTGACGATCGGATAATTCCACACAGGCCCCATTTATGTTCATTCGAATGTTGTTGAATAGATTTAAGCTAGCATGAAGGTCAAAAAAAACACAAATTTTTTTCGCTTGACTTTCATTTTTGTTCATATGAACATCGATGGAGCCTAGGGCGTGATGTCGGTAGGCGACAATAAACATAAGATCCGATATTGGAGGACGATCATGCGAAAGCACCTTGCAACAGCCGTTGCAGCCGTGTCGCTGGCAATGGCTGGTCAAGCCGTTTATGCCGACATGAATGCAGCGAAGAAATGGATTGATTCTGAATTTCAGCCTTCTGCACTCAGTAAAAACGAACAAACCAAAGAGATGGAGTGGTTCATCAAAGCCGCAGAACCATTCCGTGGTATGGAGATCAACGTACTCTCCGAAACAATCCCAACACACACCTACGAATCAGAGGTTTTAACGAAGGCCTTCGAAGAAATCACAGGTATTAAGGTTAACCACCAGCTGCTTGGTGAGGGTGAGGTCGTTCAGGCCGTCCAAACGCAAATGCAGACTAAGCGGAATCTGTACGATGCCTATATCAATGACTCTGACTTGATTGGTACGCACTCACGCTTGCAGTTGGCGCGCAACCTGACAGATTGGATGGCTGGCCCAGCAAAAGATGTCACGAACCCGGGCCTTGACGTCGATGACTTCATCGGTAAGAGCTTCACGACCGGACCGGATGGTGATTTGTATCAGCTTCCAGACCAGCAGTTCGCCAACCTCTACTGGTTCCGTAAAGACTGGTTCGATCGTGAAGATCTACAAAAGAAGTTTAAGGCAAAATACGGCTACGACCTCGGTGTTCCAGTTAACTGGTCTGCATACGAAGACATCGCTGAATTCTTCACAAATGACGTGAAAGAAGTAGATGGTGTCCGTGTATACGGTCACATGGACTACGGTAAGCGCGCTCCTGACCTTGGTTGGCGTATGACCGACGCGTGGCTCTCGATGGCCGGCGCTGGCTCTAAAGGGTATCCAAACGGGGTGCCAATCGATGAGTGGGGCATCCGTATGGAGAAGGGTTCTTGTAACCCAGCCGGGGCGTCTGTATCGCGGGGTGGCGGAGCAAACGGCCCGGCTGCAGTCTATGCGATCCGAAAGTGGGACGAATGGTTGCGCCAATACGCGCCTCCGGGTGCTGCATCATATGACTTCTATCAGTCACTACCTGCCCTATCCCAGGGTAACGTTGCACAGCAGATCTTCTGGTACACGGCGTTTACCGCGTCAATGGTTGCACCAAAATCAGAAGGCAACAACACAGTTGACGATAGTGGTACGCCACTATGGAGAATGGCTCCCAGCCCTCACGGACCATATTGGGAAGAGGGACAGAAGCTTGGGTATCAGGATGCTGGTTCATGGACGATCATGAAATCAACTCCTGAGGATCGCGCGAAGGCTGCATGGTTGTATGCGCAATTTGTCACATCGAAGACTGTCGACACCAAGAAGTCGCACGTTGGTCTGACATTTATTCGAGAGTCGACTGTGAATCATGAGTCATTCACTGAGCGGGCACCAAAACTCGGTGGCTTGGTTGAATTCTATCGTTCACCAGACCGTGTCATGTGGTCGCCTACAG
>JAYNIS010000032.1:0-11197 GCA_038109325.1 Gammaproteobacteria bacterium
GCTTTGTCAGACTCCAAAACAATGAGAGTGTCTCCCTCGGCAACGCTATCACCGACAGCAACAGCGATCTCAATAACCGTCACGCCATCAGCACTGCCTGTATCGGGAACGGTCACCAATTGTGAAGCCCCCTGAGCCGCTGCTACGGGAGGCTCAGCAGGAGCCGATTGCTGCGGAGCCTCGGCCACCGTCTCGGCTACCGATTCTGCGCCTTCAAGCTCACAAATCGGGTCACCTTCATTAACTTCGGACCCTTCAGAAACATGAATTTTTCCGACCACACCGGATGCATCTGCTGGGATTTCCATTGATGCCTTGTCTGATTCAAGGACAATCAAAGTATCGCCCTCAGAAACAGTATCGCCTTGGGTTACTGCAATCTCGATCACCGTGACATTTGAGGCATCACCGATATCTGGTACACGAATCGTTGTCATTGTATCCCTCCCTACAGTGTTACTGGATCAAGACGATCGGGGTCTATGCCGAAGTCTTTTATCGCCTTGGACACAATCTTCGGCTCGATCTTTCCATCCATCGATAGCGCGCGAAGCGCCGCGACAGTCACAAACCGACGATCAACCTCGAAGTGCTCACGCAACTTTTTACGCGAATCTGAGCGTCCAAAACCATCTGTACCCAAAGTCACATAGGTCGTCTTTCCAAGGAATGGACGAATCTGCTCTGAGTACAACTGGATATGGTCGGTTGCCGCGATGACAGGCGCGTCCGAACCGCCCAATAGTGTCTCAACATGGCTAATGCGCGCTGTTTTCTCTTCCGGATGCAGCAGGTTGTATCGAGCGGCTGATTGTCCGTCGCGACGCAATTCATTGAAACTCGTCGCGCTGTATACATCAGCACCAACTCCAAATTCAGCAAGCATTTCAGCAGCCGCTTCAACCTCTCGAAGAATTGTGCCGGAGCCCAAAAGACGCACATTGTATTTCATCTTAGGAGCCGAAGGCTTTAAGAGATACATACCCTTGATGATGTCTGACTCGACACCTTCAGGCATATCTGGATGGTTGTAGTTCTCATTCATCAAGGTGATGTAATAGAAAACACTTTGGTTCTCGTCATACATTTGTTTCAAGCCATGCTGCACGATCACTGCAACCTCATAGCTGTAAGTCGGGTCATATGAGCGCTGGTTGGGGACCGTTCCGGCGAGAATATGGCTGTGGCCATCCTGATGTTGCAGTCCTTCACCATTGAGCGTTGTCCGACCAGACGTTGCTCCCAATAAGAAACCTTTGGCTTGGATATCACCAGCAGCCCAGGTCAAATCTCCAACACGCTGGTGCCCGAACATCGAGTAATAGATGTAAAACGGAATCAGTGGCTGATTGTGATTTGCGTATGACGTTGCGCACGCCATCCAAGCCGAAAAAGCACCGGATTCGTTGATCCCCTCTTCAAGAATCTGACCCGCCTTGTCTTCGTGATAAGACAACACTTGATCCACGTCGTGAGGGATATATTTCTGGCCTTCAGTTGTGTAGATCCCCAACTGCTTGAACATTCCCTCCATACCAAACGTACGAGCCTCGTCGGGAACAATAGGCACAATCCGATAACCAATCGTTTTGTCTTTTACCAGAGTCGACAACATTCGAACAAAGGCCATCGTTGTTGAAATCTGACGATCACCCGTACCCTTCATCTGTTGCTTGAATGTATCAAGACTCGGGCAACCGAGGGGTTCTTTCCAAGCCCGACGAGCCGGCAAATATCCGCCGAGCGTCTGCCGACGTTCTTGCAGATACCGACTTTCAGGACTGTCTGGCCCCGGGTTGTAATAGGGAACATCACCCAGCTCATCATCTGTGATTGGAATAGAAAACCGATCCCGGAACGCCTTCAAATTATCCAAATCAAGCTTCTTAACTTGATGCGACGGGTTTGCTGATTCGCCAGATGACCCCATGCCATATCCTTTCACCGTCTGCGCGAGGATAACGGTCGGCTGCCCTGTGTGGTTCACAGCCGCGTGATATGCCGCATAAACTTTCTTGGGATCATGTCCGCCTCTATTCAGTCGGAAAATGTCATCATCGGACATGTCCGAGACCATCTCTTTCAGTTCGGGATACTTACCGAAGAAATGCTCACGCGTGTACGCGCCCCCCTTGGCTTTACAGTTTTGGAGCTCGCCGTCGACGACCTCGTCCATCACCTTCTGCATCAACCCATGTCGGTCGCGGGCAAACAGAGGATCCCACTGACCACCCCACAGCACCTTGATCACATTCCAACCGGCGCCACGGAACTGACCTTCAAGTTCTTGGACGATTTTCGCGTTTCCGCGAACAGGTCCATCCAATCGTTGCAAGTTACAGTTGATCACAAAAATCAGGTTATCTAAACATTCACGGCCCGCAAGACCGATCGCGCCAAGTGACTCAGGCTCATCCATTTCACCGTCGCCAAGGAACGCCCAAACCTTTCGATTTGGCTGATCAGAGAGGCCGCGGTTAACCAGATATTTCATCACATGAGCTTGATAGATTGATTGAATCGGTCCAAGCCCCATCGAGACCGTTGGAAACTGCCAATAATCTGGCATCAGCCATGGGTGCGGATAGGATGAAAGGCCATCACCATCGACCTCGCGGCGGAAATTATCGAGATGCTTTTCGGATAGGCGCCCCTCTAAGAACGACCGCGCATAGATCCCAGGACTCGCGTGCCCTTGAATATAGAGAAGATCCTGACCTTCAGGATGATCTGGTCCTTTCCAAAAATAGTTAAACCCGACTTCGTAAAGGGTTGCAGCAGACTGATAGGTTGCGATGTGACCACCCAAGTCGTCACCAGATTTGTTCGCTCGCATAACCATTGCCAATGCGTTCCAGCGAATAAGGCTGCGAATACGACGCTCCATGAACAAATCGCCCGGCATCGGTGCTTCCTTCTGCACTGGGATTGTGTTCCGGTACGGTGTGGTCATAGCAACCGGAAGACTGGCTCCTTCCTGGCTGGCACGTGCAACAAGCTGATTCAGCAAATAAGCTGCGCGATCGGCACCTTCGTGTTGTAAAACCGACTCGTAGGCCTCAAGCCACTCTCTCGTTTCGACCGGATCTTGGTCGGCTGTTATTGGCGTATTCGCCATATCATTCACCTCGTTGGTCTGGTTGGTGATCCGTGGCACTTAGGCTAAGTCGATTGTGTCAACTCTTTTAAGCGGCGCGGTTTCGTGTCTGTAAGCCGTTCACGGTCCAGTGACTCGCTTACAATTAACATATGATGACGGACTGCCCTCCTGGCGGCCGCTGGATCGCGATCAATCACGATCGCTCGATAAATCGCCTCATGCTGAACTGCCAGATCTTGTTTTCTAACTCGATCCAGATTCAGCTCGGCTAAATTCTTCACAATGGATTCTTCTAGTAACACGAAAATCGACCGCATGATGTGTAAAATCACACCGTTCTGCGATGCCTCTGCGACAGCCAGATGAAACTCAGCATCTGCCTTCGCTTCGCGCTGTAAGTCATGCGAACGAGCGGCCGAATGTAGCTCGTGATATCGGCGCTGTACGTTGCCGCGCGCGCGCTCGGTCGCACGATCCGCTGCCAACCACGCCGCGACACTCTCAAGCGCAAATCGCAGCTCAAGAATGTCAAACGTTCCGTCGGGCGATCGCTGTATCATCGACATCATCGGATCAATAAATGTCGAGCCAACATGTTCAGCCACGAACGTCCCGCCACCGCGCCGGCGCTGGATTAAGCCTCGAGCCTCAAGCTTCTGAGTCGCTTCCCGAACGGTCGGCCGGGACACATCAAACTCCTCCGCCAGGCTCCGCTCAGACGGTAACTTCTGGCCCGGACGCACCTTGCCTTCGAGGATCAAACGCTCTACCTGATCCATGATCACATCAGCAGCACGCGTCACTCGCGGCGTCGACAGATACCCATCCATTTACTGTTCACCGGCAATTAATTTAATAACACCAAAAAGTTTAACTGGTAAGACCAAATTTGGCAAGCGGTTAAACAAGTCCCTATTCCGGATGCTATCTGGCTAGATAGCTGGTCTGACCAAATTGGGTGAGCCGTTACACGAGTCGGTCTCGCGGCTCCTGTCCAGCAAAGAATGCGTCTAGATTGTCGAGTGCTCGATCACCCATCGCTTTGCGGGTTTCGCGCGTCGACGATCCCAGGTGCGGTAACATGAAAACGTTTGGACAAGCCGCAAATGCTGGGTTCCCACCCGGCTCTGTTTGAAAAACATCAAGACCGGCCGCGGCGATGTGTCCTGAGTGCAGTGCATCAATCAACGCATTCTCATCAACCAACCGTCCGCGGGCGGTATTCACAAAGACAACTCCGGGCTTCATCCATCCAATAGATTCAGCGTTAATCAGGTTGTCTGTCTCTGGGGTCGCAGGGCAATTGAGCGAAATCATATCGACGGCCTCGAAAAGTAACTTGACCGTCGGGTGGTAGATCGCACCTTGCTCTAACTCGGCAGGAAGACGCTTACGGTTGGTGTAATGTATCTCCATATCGAAACCACGGGCACGCTTAGCCACCGTCTGACCGACGCGACCCATACCAACGATCCCGAGCTTCTTCGAGCTGACCTGGATTCCATTCATTTCCACCGGGGCCCAATGCTTCCATGTACCAAGCCGCAACATCTGGTCACCCTCGTAGGCACGGCGACTCGCCCCCAGTAATAAAAGCATCGCAATCTCAGCGGTCGCATCAGACAATACATCCGGCGTGTTGGTCACAACAATTCCGCGTTCTTTCAATGCGGCTAAGTCACAGTGATCCACACCGACAGAATAGTTAGCGACAATCTTTAGTCGTTCTGACAACCGAGCGACCACGTCACTCGAAAGGATTTCAGAATGACAAATCATCAGTGCATCCGATTCGAAACTGCGCGCAATAATTTCATCTGCGGACATAATGTGGTCGTCTTCATTGAGCCAAACAGAGTATGTGGCCCTTGCCCGATCAAGAACGGGATCAACCAAAATTCGGGTAACTGAGAGCGTTTTCAATCTCTAGAGCCGTTAGTGCTTTTCGTCGGTCTTCACAGATAGGTAAAAGTCATAACCACACATCGCTATTGCAAGAAGGCAGACCAAAATCAAATCCAGGTGTGGAACACTAAAAAATAATATACACAAAAATACAGTTAGAAGTAGAAAGGCAAAAATAGCCATTACTGAGTTTGTCATATAACCTCTCCAGCATTTTTTTCTAAAAACTCAACCAACCAGCGAGCCGTTCTGAGTAACCTCCCATCATCGTTTATCTGCCCGATGAGCTGGACACCCATAGGCATACCAGTGTCGCTCTCAAAAATAGGCAAATTCACCACCGGATGACCGGTGAAAGTCCAAAGACTATTGAACACAGGATCGCCCACATCACCGTAATCGGGAGCCTCACCAAGGGTCGAGGGACACACAAGTACGTCAGCCCTTTCAAAGATCTCCTCTAAAGCCCCACTAACAATCGAACGCCAGTCTAATGCTCCGAGATAGTCTCGAGCCGGAACAGTTAAACCAATCTCAATTGCCTCACGTACCTTGGCGGGAAGATTCTCTGAACCAGCCTCGTAGTATTTGTAATAACACTTAGCCATTTCAGCAAAATTGACCGTACGTCTCGCTTCTATACATTCTTCAAATGCACGCGGAAGCTCCGTAAAAAATGCCTGCTCATCCAACGTACTTTCTAACTCCCTAAGAGCGCTCAACATGTCTTCTGAGCACTCATTCAAAGAGGGCATATCCAAAAAAGCAAACATAGGCTTTACTGGAACTCGTTCTCTGCTAACACGCAGGCACTCTCTAGCAGGAATTGGCTTGGTAGCCGAATCTAGCGGGTCAAATCCTACCAATACATCTGTCAATAATGCCGCATCTTCTAGGTTATTGGCGATAATGCCGACCGTATCAAGTGACGGGGATTGCGCGAGCACACCGCTCCTAGATATCAAACCAAATGAGGGCTTAAATCCAACAACACCACAAAATGCTGCGGGTCTTATAACTGAGCCCCCCGTTTGGGTCCCAACTGCAAGAGGGGCCATCCAAGCAGACACGGCAGCGGCACACCCAGACGATGAACCACCCGGAGACTTTTCCAGATTTTTAGGATTACGAGTAAGGGTGGGGTCCATGTACGCCAGTGGCGTAGTCCGACCTTTACCCAAAATCAACGCCCCGGCCTGTCTCAACTTCCCAACAAGAAACGCATCTCTTTTTGCAACACGCCCAGAATCCAAATCTATCCCGTTTTCTGTGGGATGATCTTCAGTGTCGATGATATCCTTCAAAACAACAGGCACCCCGTGCAATGGACCCAATGCCTCACCTGTAGCCTTATAATTGTCAAGAAATTGAGCTTGGATCAGCACTTGCTCAGGATTAAAATTAGTAAGAGCGCAAATCTCTCCATCAACCTCCTTTACGTACTCGATCAACTTTCGAGCAAGCTCAGAAACCGAGAGTTCTCCTTTAATAACACTTTCTCGAATGCCAATGGCCGAGGATTGATAAATCGGGCTGTTGGTCATCTAGTTTCCGTAAATCAAATTAGGTAAATAAAACACGATGTCTGGGAAGACGTACATCAGTAGCATTGCTATAAACACCATAAAGAGAAACGGCATGCAACCTGCGAAAATTTCCATCAGTTTCACTGAGGGAGGAGCGACACCCTTCAAGTAATAAGCAGACATCGCCATTGGAGGTGTCAAGAAGCTCGTCTGAAGATTCAGGGCAACCAAGATGCCGAAGAAGAGCGGATCGATTCCAAAAAGCGGTAACAGCGGTAAAAATATCGGCACAAAAATGATAATAATTTCAGACCATTCCAGTGGCCATCCCAACAAAAATATAATGACCTGAGCCATTAGCAAGAACATGATCGGCGATAGATTTAATGTCTGGACGAAATCACTGACTACGTGTTCGCCCCCGAGGTAGGAAAAAACGCTCGAAAATGTGTAAGAACCAACAAACAACCAACACACCATTGCAGTAGTGCGCATGGTCAGATACACGGACTCCCGCAATCGTTGCCAGGTGAGCGCCCGGTAAATCGCCGCTAACAAAATACCACCTAGAGCGCCCATTGAAGCCGCCTCAGATGGTGTCGCAAGCCCTCCTAAAATCGAACCAAGAACTGCCAAAATTAGGCCCGCTAAAGGCAAGAACGACGTGATTAAGAGCCAAATAACCTCCAGTGCAGGCATGTCTGGGACCTCATCCGCGGTCGGACGTGGCGCCAAGTGTGGTTGCAGGGTCGCTCGGGTAACAACATAAATCAAATACAACCCTGTCAAAACCAGTCCAGGCAACAGTGCGCCTGCATATAGTCTAACGATAGATACACCAGACGCAGCGGCGTATACGATCAACATGATTGACGGAGGTATCAGGATACCAAGAGTACCTCCGGCGCAGATTATCCCTGAGGCAAAACTCGGGTTATAACGCGCCTTAACCATCGCTGGCAGGGCGAGAAGCCCCATCAGTGTGACTACAGCTCCAACGATGCCAGTCGCGGTGGCAAAAAGGGCGCAAGTAATCAATGCTGCGACCCCCATCGATCCTGGTACTTTCTTAGCGGCAATATTCAGCGTTGAGAACAGACGATCCACAATATTTGACCGCTCTACGATGTAACCCATGAACAAAAACAGGGGAATGGCTGTCAAAACCTCATTAGCCATCACGGAATATGTCTGGTTTACGAATAGATCGAAGATCCTATTGTTAAAGAACCCCTCGATATAGGTTTGAATCTGAGTGACCTGACCCTCGCCGTTACGCAGAGCGCGCTCATACACACGCCACATCCGGTCGGGGTCCCAGTACGCGTAGTACCCGAAACCTATCCCCATTGCCATGAGCGTAAAAGCAATCGGAAACCCTAACAGGACCATGAACAGGAACAGGCCCAGCATCAATATTGCAACTTGCGGATCAGTCATATGTTAAATTCTCAAAAATTAAGTTAAAACGCTTCAGAACTCTTTTCGGCCTGCTTCATCAAAAGAACTTCAGTTTCTTCTACATCATCGACTTCATCGACAGGCCAAGAACCTGTCCGAATACAGATTAAACAACGCATAGCCTGCGCTATGCCTTGGAAAAACAATAATATTCCAGCTGCAACGATGATCGATTTATACTGATAAATGGGTATTCCTGCTGGACTATTAACAGACTCTTCCATATACCCCCAAGACCTAGCAGCATATTTCCAGCCCGCTAGAATTAGGGCAATGACCCCCGGGAAAAAGAAAATGAAGTACAGTGTTAGTTCCAGTCTTGCCTGAACGACAGGGTCCCAAGTCCGGTAAATAAAATCACCGCGAACATGGCCATTCTTCGAGAGTGTGTACGCCCCTCCCATCATGAACAATGATCCGTACATTATGAAGGATACATCTAGAGCCCAAGCCGTAGGCGCATTGAAAATATATCGCACGATTACCTCATAACCAACACCAAACGCCATAAGCATCGTCAGCCACGCGAATGCCTTGCCAACCCAAGCAGATAACGAATCCGCAAACGCAATATAATTATTCATTGTCATGAGGAAATGGACTCCAAAAACAGAAAGGCGGGAAGTTTAATTCCCGCCTTTGGTGATAGCAAGATAAACCGCGATTAGAGGGTTAGCTTGCCTGGGAAGTAATGATTGTAGGCCGTAACAAGGTCCGTTGCTGCCATGATCTCGAAGAATGCTACTCGCTGCACCCATGCCTTCTGACTTTCCATAGTCTTCTTCATGAATGGATCTTCTTCGAGCTCCTTAATCACTGAATCCCACGCCGCGATCTGTCCGGACAGAATGTCTTTACTGGTCCGATGAACCTTGACACCTTCTTTGGTCTGCAGCTCGTCCAAGTCGCGTGAGTACTGATCAAGAGCATGCATAGTGTTGGCCGTTGAGGCTGCCTCCACACCGTGCTGCAATATCGCTCTCAGATCTGGGGCTAATCCATCCCAGACGTCCTTGTTGAACAAGAACTCGAAAGACTCCGAGGCCTGATGATATGACGACAGGTAATAATTTTTCGCGACATCAGCCGCACCAAACCGACGGTCAGAGGTTGGGTTGTTAAATTCGAACGCATCAATAACACCACGCTCCATCGCCGGGACAATTTCGCCACCAGGTAACTGAGCGACAGACATACCCATCTTTTGCAGCAGGTTAGCTGCTAGGCCGACGGTCCGATACTTGAATCCGTTTAGGTCTGAGGCCTTGTTAACCTCACCCTTAAACCATCCGAATGGTTGAGGGAACATTGGGAATCCCATCAGACCGACAACGTTCAAACCCATGACCTTTTGAGTAAGCTCTTGATAGAGCTCCTGTCCGCCACCTTTGTAGAACCATCCCATCATAGTATTCGCGTTTCCGCCGAATACAGGACCAGTTCCGAACAAGGATGCGGCTTTGTTTTTACCGTACCAATACACTGGAACTGTGTGGGCGGCGTCTAACACCCCGTCATTAACAGCATCCATAACCTGGAAGGCTTTTACCACCGCGCCTGCTGGCAACAATTCGATTTTTAAACGTCCACCAGACATCGCCTCTACACGATCACAATACTGCTGGGCCATTTCCTGAAACACGTCTGATGAAGACCAAGACGTTTGCATTTTTAGTACTGTCGCCTTTGAGTGACTGCCAGCGATAACCGCCGGAGCCGCCACCGATCCCGCTGCTAACACAGCACCACCTTTCAGGAAGGAGCGACGAGACAATGCTTTATTTTCGACTGTGGCTTTAGTCATTTTTATCCACCTTATAGCTTTAATTTAACAGTAACTGTGCCTCCGATAGTCACACCTGGGCACAGACACGTACCATTACGAAAAAGACTCTCGTCAACAGTACTCTGGAATGTCATCCTTGACCCGAACAACACTAAACTGAATCCATAAGAACAGCAACCCCCAACCCGCTGCCTTGAACCATGGTATTGCATGGCGGAGCGCGCTGATCTTATTACCATGCCAAAGGCACGTCGGTGAATTAAACAATGTTGCCTGAAGAAGCATTTGGTCAAGAAGACTTAATACGAATAAACTTCCGCCTCTAAATTTTTTCGGCGAACGCTCCTGAAATGAGAGTGTCAACCAAAATTCAAGGAACAGAGATGACGACAATCACCTGTATCGACGACCTGAAGAGACTGTATAAACGACGTGTCCCCAAAATGTTCTACGATTACGCGGAGACCGGAAGCTGGACCGAGCAGACTTTTCTTGAGAACACCTCAGACTTTCAAGAGATACACTTCCGCCAAAAGATCGCGGTCAATATGGAGGGCCGCTCAACCCAGACAACCATGATCGGTCAGGACGTGACCATGCCGGTCGCTCTCGCACCAGTCGGCCTGACTGGGATGCAGTGCGCGGACGGTGAAATCAAGGCCGCACGCGCGGCTGCCAAGTTCGGGGTTCCCTACACGTTATCTACGATGTCAATTTGCTCCATTGAGGACGTCGCAGAACATACAAACGATCCATTCTGGTTTCAGGTGTACACACTCAAAGACGACGACTTTATGCGCCGGCTCATGGAGCGCGCGAAAGCGGCCAAATGTTCAGCTCTTGTCATAACAGTCGACCTCCAAATGCTCGGGCAACGGCATAAAGACCTGAAAAACGGACTATCGGCGCCGCCCAAAATCACGCTCAAGTCCATCGCTGACATGATGACCAAAGTCGGCTGGGGCCTTGAAATGCTTGGAACCAAGCGTCGTTTCTTCGGCAACATCGTCGGCCACGCGAAAGGCGTAAGTGATGCATCGTCACTCAGCAGCTGGACAGCAGAAGCGTTTGATCAGTCTCTTGACTGGAAACGGATCGGACAACTGATGGAGATGTGGGATGGCAAAGTTATCTTGAAAGGAATCTTAGACGCGGAGGATGCAAAGAAGGCGGCTGATCTAGGCGCTGATGCAATCGTCGTGTCGAACCATGGCGGCCGCCAACTGGACGGAGCCTCAAGCTCGATTCGGATGCTCTCGCACATCGTTGATGCCGTCGGTCACAAAACTGAAGTGATGTTTGATAGCGGGATTCGGTCGGGGCAGGACGTACTGAAAGCAATCGCTCTAGGCGCAAAAGGGACCATGATCGGACGCGCCTATACCTATGGACTGGGTGCCAAAGGCGAACAGGGCGTCA
>JAYNIS010000033.1:0-6549 GCA_038109325.1 Gammaproteobacteria bacterium
CCTCAAACACTTCAATGAATGTTCGACCGATGATTTTTCGCTTTCTTTCAGGATCAGCCTCACCTTTGAGCGCCATCAAAAAACGTTCTTCTGCGTTCGCACGGATGACCCGAACGCCTAAATTTTGAGCGAACGTCTCCATCACTTGAGCGCCCTCGTTCAGACGCAGCAATCCATTGTCAACAAAGACGCAGACCAACTGATCTCCAACCGCCTTGTGCAATAAGGCGGCAACAACCGATGAATCGACACCACCGGACAATCCAAGGAGCACCTGTCCATCGCCGACCTGTTCACGGACCTGTGTTATTGCATCGTCGATAATATTTTCGGGTGTCCACTCTCGCCCACATCCACAAATCGCGTGGGCGAATTTCGCGAGCATCTCCGATCCACCTTCGGAATGCGTGACTTCCGGATGGAACTGCAAACCATAAATACGGCGTTCTTCGTTCGCCATCGCAGCAATCGGAGCATGCGCACTTGATCCAATCACGATAAACCCAGGCGGCAACTCAGTGACACGGTCACCGTGACTCATCCACACAGACAAAGATCCTGTATCCGATAAGCCTGCGAGCAGCGACTGGTCATTCTCAATCACGAGATCCGCGTGCCCAAACTCTCGCAAGTCACTCGATTCAACCCGACCGCCGAGCTCTTGGGCCAGCGCCTGCATGCCATAACAAATGCCAAGAATTGGAACCTCGAGGTCATACACCTCTTTTGGTATTCTCCAACCGGTAGCGTCGGTTGTTGACTCTGGGCCACCAGACAATACGACACCTTTCGGAGCAAACTCAGTAATACGCTGAGGATCGACGTCACAAGGCAAAATTTCTGAATACACCCCATGCTCGCGAACACGACGTGCAATTAACTGGGTGTACTGAGAACCGAAATCGAGAATCAGTAGTCGGTCAGCATGAATATCCATCATCACTTCACCCGGTAATTCGGCGCTTCTTTGGTAATTGACACATCGTGGACGTGCGACTCTTTCACGCCTGCACCAGAGATTTTCACGAAACTTGGTCGGCTTCTCATTTCTTCAATGGTCGCGCAGCCCGTGTATCCCATTGCTGCTCGCAAACCACCCATCATCTGATGCACGATTCCTGAAAGAGGTCCCTTACAAGGAACACGTCCCTCGACACCCTCAGGAACCAACTTCTCAGCACCTGCGCTCGCATCTTGAAAATAGCGGTCCGATGACCCCTCACGCTGTGCCATTGCACCTAAAGAACCCATGCCGCGATAGGACTTATATGCGCGCCCCTGGAATAGTTCGACTTCACCAGGCGCTTCATCTGTACCGGCGAGAAGAGAACCGACCATGACAGTTGATGCACCGGCGGCAATAGCCTTTGCGATATCCCCCGAATACCTAATACCACCATCTGCAATGAGTGGAATGCCAGATCCCATGAGTGCTGATGCCACATTTGCGATCGCAGACACCTGAGGAACACCAATGCCAGCAACAATACGAGTTGTACAAATAGACCCAGGGCCAATACCTACCTTCACAGCATCTGCGCCAACCTCAACGAGCGCTTTTGCGGCCTCGCCCGTCGCGATATTACCGCCGATAACCTCCACCTGAGGGAATGTCTGCTTGATCCAAGCCACCCGATCCAACACGCCTTGCGAGTGACCGTGCGCAGTATCAACAACTAAAATATCAACACCCGCTTCAACCAATGCACTGACTCGGTCTTCACCTTCAGCACCAGTGCCAACTGCTGCTGCAGCCAATAAACGCTTGGCAGCATCTTTGGCCGCATTCGGGTGGCTCTCTGCCTTCATCATATCTTTGACGGTCACGAGACCCTTCAAGCGGAAGTCGTCATCGACAACAAGGACTTTTTCAATCCGATGCTTGTGCAGTTTGGTTTGGATTTCCTGATGACTCCCGCCCTCTGTCACTGTCACCAATCGATCTTTGGGAGTCATGACTTCACGCACCTGAACATCAAGGTCTGGCACAAAACGAATATCACGACCCGTTACAATACCGACGAGATTGTCACCTTCGACAACGGGCACACCGCTGATGTTGTGATGCCGGGTAATTCCAAGAAGCTCTCTGACAGTGATGTTGGGAGAACAAGTCACCGGATCCTGGATGATCCCTGTTTCAAATTTTTTGACCTTCCGGACTTCCTGAGCTTGCTGCTCGATCGTCATATTCTTGTGCAGAATACCAAGACCGCCTTCCTGCGCCATCGCGATCGCCAGCGATGCTTCGGTCACGGTATCCATCGCCGCTGATAACAAGGGCATGTTAAGCTCGATGTTGCGCGTAATTTGAGTTTTCAGACTGACGTTCGCTGGAATGATGTTTGAATAACCCGGAACGAGCAGCACATCATCAAAGGTCAGGGCGTCTTCGGCAATCCGTAACATGAGTAAGTCCTTGGAGGTGGCGGGTAATCACATAGTTTAAGGAGTTAAGGGGTGTCGGAACAAGTGAGCCATGGCGAAAACGCACTCACAGTATCTTCACTGGCCGCATTACTCACTCAAGCATTGACTGAATTCTTCCCGCAAGCGGTCACCCTGGACGCGGAAATCACGAATTTCAAAACCTATCCATCTGGCCACTGGTATTTCTCGTTAACCGATGGCGATGCGTCATTGAGCGCTGTTATGTTCAAAGGTGCTAATCGATTAGTACGGCTGGTCGCGCGCGATGGACTCAAAGTAAGGGTCCGCTGTGAAGTCAATTTTTATCCGCCTAACGGACGACTCCAACTGATTGTGAAGCACATGACAGAAGCTGGAGTGGGCGATCAGAAAGCGAAGCTTGAGGCGCTCAAGGCTAAACTGATTGCTGAGGGACTGACCGATCTCAGTCGAAAAAAACCACTTCCCGTTATTCCCCAATGCATCGGATTAATTACCTCGCCCAAGGGTGCGGTCATCCAAGACATGCTCACCATTTTGCGGCGTCGCTGGCCTCTCGCATCGATTCGTCTGTATTCATCGGCTGTTCAAGGTGATGTCGCGCCATCCGAACTAACACATGCGTTACAACAGGCCGCGACTGATGGTTTCGCCGATGTATTAATTATCGGTCGCGGCGGTGGCGCAGCAGAGGATCTAAGCGCTTTCAATGATGAAAAACTGTGTCGCGCGATTGCCGCATGCCATATCCCTATCATCTCTGCTGTGGGTCACGAGACCGATACAGGATTGACAGACCTTGTTGCTGATATTCGTGCAGCGACGCCATCACAAGCAGCAGAAATCGCCACTCCTGATATCACCGACATCATGAGACAACTCTCACAATTTGAAGGACGGCTCACATCACGTGCTGATACGTTGATCTCCCTCGCGCAGCAACGCCTGGAGTTAGCCACCCATAAACTCCAAACTGCTGTCACTCAACAAACACAACGATCACGCGAACGCTTGAGGCACTTAGAAAGCAAATTGGTCGCGCCAACTGAATATATTGCTTTCAAGCGACATGATCTGAGTTACCTCGCCAAGCGCTTATCGCAGGCCGCAGATCAGACCATCAAGACCGCACACTCCGCACTGGTGCATCTCGCGGCACAGCTCGATACCTTAAGTCCACTGGCGACCCTCGACCGTGGGTACGGCATTGTTTTGAAAGGCGACACAGAGACTGATCGCTCAATCGGCTCAGTGGAGGACGTTAAAGAACAACAAGCTGTTGAAATCCGGCTCAAAGATGGCAGGCTGAATGCCACAATCGACAATATCCTGAAGGACTCATCATGAGATTAACCCTCATCGCTTTGGCTGTTCTTTTTATTTCAACATCAGCGACTGCGATTGAAGACTCTCGCGTTCCGGGCGGAGTGGCGATCATCCCGATTGAGGCTGATGCACGCCCAACCTTTAATGGCAAACCAGTTTTAACAATTAATAACAACGGACAACATGTCGCTGTCGTTGGACTTGCATTATCGCTTGAACCAGGCGAATACGTGCTGCAGAACATGGGTAACCAGATCCCATTTGAGGTAAAGCCAAAGAAATACCTAGAACAGCGGATTTATTTGGAGAATAAACGGCATGTGACGCCCAACACACTCGATTTAGACCGCATCAAAAGCGAATCAAAAAAGCAACGCGGAGCGCTTGATGCATTCGATGGGAGTCTTGACTCAATTCGCATGATTTTACCTGTCGAAGGTCCAATTTCCGGCCCTTTTGGGAAACGTCGTTTCTTTAACGATCAGCCCCGCAGCCCCCACTCAGGAACGGACATCGCAGCCCCGACCGGCACGCCAATCAAGGCCGCAGCGACAGGACGCGTCAGCCTCATCGGTGACTTCTTTTTTAATGGACGCTTGGTGGTCATCGATCATGGCGAAGGCTTGAAAACCATGTACAACCACATGGATCGCGTTGATGTCAAAGAAGGTCAAGTGGTTGCACAGGGCGAAGCAATCGGAACAGTAGGAGCAACAGGTCGAGTGACCGGTGCACATCTGCACTTGGGCGTTATTCTTAACGGTGTCTCAGTCGATCCAGCTCTTTTTGTGCCAGAGATCCGATCTTTACCGCAGTAATTAGCTCATCAAGCGGAACAACATGAACAGATGACAGCCGGCAACAACGTACGCCAGCCGCGGGCGCATATCGAGATACCAAGAGGGGATCGGTAACTCTGCTAAAATTGGACGATCAACGGACCATTGAGCGATGAAGCCACCACCAAGCACTGCAAGAGTCAGGTGGATGGGCAAGGTCATCAGACAGATCCAAGCGACGATCACCGGAACGACTGAGATCAACAATCTTGCTGTCTGACGAGTACCTGTGATGAGTGCCAGCCCCCAATGAACACCACCCATGAATGACAAAATGGCGAGTGAATAAAGAACAAATGCTTGCAGTGCAATAGAGGCTAATTCATTTGACAGCAGCGCAGCGACCGCTCCGACCACGAAAGGCACAAGACCCAAATATCCTAAACGGACTCCCATCGTTTCAATCCGAGTCTGATCGTCGTCTGTCGTCATTCCAAATCCAATGCTATCTGAGAAGAAGACGACTTTTTACCATAACGCGGGCGCGCCTGTCTCAGGCGGCTTCCATGGGCTTTTAACACACGCTGGGCTTCAGGCCTCAAATCATGCGTGTCAACCCAAAGTTTCAGCTTGGTACGTGCTTCACGTGCGAGTTGCTGCGGATCACCGATAGGCTCTGGGTATTGAAGCCCAATCTGACATCCATATTTTTGCTGTAAGCTCAAAGGCATTCGCCAGGGCTGATGAATCCATTCGGTCGGCACTCGATCCAACTCAGGAACCCACCGTTTAATAAACATACCATTCGGATCTTGGTCTTCTGATTGTTTAACTGGCGAGTACATACGATTTGCGTTAATCCCGGTTGTTCCTGACTGCATCTGAATTTGAGACCAATGAATACCTGCTTCAAAATCGGTAAACCACCGAGCCATTTGCGCACCAGTTTTTTTCCAATCAATCCACAAGTGATAGCTCGCGATCGAGACAAGCATGGCTCGCATCCGAAAATTCAGCCATCCGGTTGATGCAAGGCAGCGTAAACATGCATCGACAAATGGCCATCCGAGAAGTCCTTTTTGAAAACGTTCGAATCGCTCGGATTCGAGCTCACTGGGCGAGCCTCTCAAACCAATAAATCCTCGGTGGAGTTCTTCGAACTCGAGCCGAGGCTCTGACTCGAGCTTCTGAATAAAATGACAATGCCAATGGAGCCGCGACTGAAATGATTTGAGACTTCGAAGTGCACGGCTCCGCCCGGCCTCTTCCTTCAACAGGGCGCGCCGCTCAAGTGTCTGCTGCCAAACCTCACGAAGGCTGAGAGTGCCGAGCGACAAATGTGCCGATAGACGTGAACACACCGTTTCGCCGGTTAAAGGACTCGACATTCCACCTCGGTAGGTCTCACAGCGCTCATTTAAAAAACTCGCCAAAAGCTCGATCCCTTGATCGCGACCACCTTCTTGGCTCGACACGAGAAATTCCTCGGCGATCGAAACTCCTTTCAAAACTTCCGAGGCGGGCTTTGGAGGCGCGCCAACACCGGATAGCTTTTTCGGTACTTGAGCTTGACCCTCATCCATCAGTGCTGCCCAATGCGCTGCCCACCCTTGTCGCTCTCGGAGACCTCTAATCACACCGTGTTGACGGTATTCATTCCAAGTCACATCGTGATTTTGACACCAATCTTTCACTCGAAGATCGCGTTGAAATGTCCAATTGGGACCCGTTTCTTGATGTGAAACCATTTTTTTGAATTGAAACCGCTGGTAAAGACGCTCTAACACCTCCTCTACCTGACCGATGGCTGTCCACAAGGGCTGTCCGCGATGAGTCAGCTCAGCATCTAGCTTGAGCACTGAGTCTTTCAGAAAAGACCACTGCCTGCCCGAGGTGAAGTCATTGGCCCAATAATCAGGCTCAACGACATACAGCGGAATAATTGGGCCGTCCGCTGCAGCAGCAAGCGCTTCATGATCAACAACACGAAGATCTCGCTTGAACCAGACAACGACTGGAGCGGTCATGACAACCA
>JAYNIS010000033.1:6649-10941 GCA_038109325.1 Gammaproteobacteria bacterium
CCCGTTTGATGGAGTTCACGCATTGCAGCATCCACGATATCGCAATGGGTATGCCCAGTTTTCCAGGACTCAAACCGTGTCATATTGTGGTCACCTGGTAGTTCTTTGTCATTGGGCCCGCTCCGTCTGAACAGAGTCCAGTCGGATGCCCGAGAATACCAGCGGAAATATTCTCGCCACAGAAGTTCAAACCGAAGCCAGTAAGTCGATTCATTGGCACCCACTTGTGCCTCATACGCCAAGGTATCCGACCAGATTTGTCTGGCCGAGATACATCCATGAGCCAACCACGCCGACAGGTGACTCGACTGCATGGGGCCATAAAAAGCATTGCGCGTCTGCTTGTAATGGGATAACGCTTCTGCGTCTAAATAAGTTCTCCAATGGGCCTGTGCCTGGCTTTCTCCGCCAGGCGTTGGCACCTCTGTCTGAGGCGACAACGCGTAATCAAAGGTTTCAGTCCACTCAACTGGATCCGGCCACGGTTGATCGATACATGGCGGTAAGGCCGGGACCTTAGATGGTGCATCAGGGACCAATCCTGGCTTTTTCTCCGCAACCTTTCTAAATTTTGAAAAGGTCGCAGGAAGTTCATCGAGCTCAAACGGGAATTGCTCCGATCGAAAGAGCTCATCGACACCCAAGGAAACGACCGAATATCCCTCTGCCTCAATGCGCGCAGTTTCTAACCGTTCTTCAGTTGCAAGGGGATGATCGCATACGACTGTGACAATATTCACAGTCCCTTGGGCTCGGTTTAACGCATAGACTGGCTCTTCAGCGCTCACCCACAGATGACTTCTGAGGCCCATCAAGGCGTCTCTTAACGATTGTAAGCTCTCCGAGCGAAACCTCGCCCAGTGCACACCAGTCCGCGGCACACCGAACTGCTGATCAGCCCAACGGCGAGGTTCAAGACATGCAAGTGGAACCAGAAAAGCGCTCCGCTCGCTGGCAATTTTAGCAGCCCGATTCAGCGCCGGATTGTCTGCGATCCGACATGAATCACGCACCAACCAGACGACAATTTCAGGCTTCATGAGGAACTCCCTGACGTCGACAGCGTTCGCTGCAATAGATCACAGAATCCCAATCACGCTCCCACTTTTTTCGCCAGGTAAAAGGACGCTGACAGACTGGGCATATCTTGACCGGCAAATCACCTTTCTTCACCGTTTTACCATCGCGCTTCATAGCAATGACTCCTGTGGCGATTTTAATGCATCACCCCCATTCGTTTTCACACGATCACGGAAGGTCTCTGCCCGCGCCTGAATTGCTTGAATCTTCTCGTCACCAAATCGATCAAGATTCTTAAGAATCATTGCCATTCGCGGATTATGGCTAAATCGCTCACGATGACGGTTCAAAAAGTCCCAATAGAGATAATTAAACGGACACGCATTATCCGTTTCTGTCTCTTTCACGTTATAACGACACCCTTTGCAGTAGTCGCTCATTCGGTCGATGTACTTACCGCTCGAACAATACGGTTTTGATGCCATCACGCCATCATCAGCAAATAAAGCCATCCCCAATGTATTTGGTAGCTCAACCCATTCATATGCATCGGCGTATACAGAGAGATACCAATCGCAGACTTCATCAACTGCACATCCTGCAATTAATGCAAAGTTCCCTGTCACCATCAGCCGCTGAATATGATGAGCGTAAGCATTTTCTCGGGTATTCCTAATCGCCTCAGATAGACAAACCATGTCGGTCATCGTTTCATCCCAGTAAAACGCAGGTAGCGGCCATTGAGCCTCTAACGCATTACGCTCTTTGTACTCAGGCATATAAGCCCAATACAAACCACGCACATACTCTCGCCACCCAATGATTTGCCGGATAAATCCTTCGACGGCGTTAATCGGAGCGTCACCACGATGCAATGCATCCTCGGCCGCCCGACAAATTTCCATCGGACTTAAAAGACCAAGATTGAGACTTGTCGAGACCAAGCTATGAAATAAGGTATCTTTTCCACGGACCATTGCATCCTGAAAATCACCAAAGGACGCGAGGCGCTCATTGACAAAATGATCCAGCATGAGAAGCGCTTGTTCTCGATTCACAGGCCACATGAAACGTTCCCGGTCTAAATCACCAAAATGATCAGGGAACCGAGCATTCACGAGTTCGATGACATCGCGAGTGATGGGGTCTAAGGGCCACGACGGAGGCTCTGGCGTCTGCCTCTGATCAAGAGCCTTACGATTATCGTGATCGAAGTTCCACTGACCACCGACGGGATTTTTCCCTTCCATCAAAAGACCTGTTGACTGACGGATTTTTCGATAGAAATGCTCCATACGTGGCTGCTTCCGTCCTTCTAAAAAGGCAGCAAACTCTTGGTGAGAACACAAGAATCGATCATCGAGCAGAATCTCAAATGGTACCTCCATCCGAGATACCAACGATTCAAGCTCTTGGCGAAGCCGCCACTCGCCTGGCTCTGTCACATACCATGTATCGAATTGATACATATTTTGCGCTCGTAAAACCTCAGAGATCAGGCTTTGCGTGTTATCAG
Source organism: Gammaproteobacteria bacterium (assembly GCA_038109325.1). Classification (GTDB taxonomy): domain Bacteria; phylum Pseudomonadota; class Gammaproteobacteria; order Pseudomonadales; family Litorivicinaceae; genus HIMB30. The sequence continues at coordinate 9,186 of JAYNIS010000033.1, forward strand.
GATCAGTCAGTTCGATGTAGATGACACGACGCCCAGTACGGGTTAGTTCGTCAGCGAAATGGCGCATCGCACTAAAAATAAGTGCAATTTTTTGCTTGTGATGCTTGACATATGAGGCCTCCGACCAAACCTCTGCCATAAGAACAACATCTTCAGGCTCAAGAAGATTCAGTGATGTCAGGCTGTCTGATAACTGGTCCCCAAGGACGAGGCAACAACGGGCCAAAGATGTACTCCTGTAACAACGAGGATGACATCCATGAACCTCAAAAAACTTAGCATCCAATGCTTAACAGTGGTGATCGGCATGACGACTTTAAAGGCAAACGCAAACTGCGTTCCTCTCTTAGACCATTCCGTTCGGCAACTCGCCGGAGAACAAGTCGATCGCTTGTGCGAAGTCTATCGGGGTCAGGTGGTGATGATCGTCAATACCGCTTCAAAATGTGGTTTCACTCCGCAATTCGACGGACTTGAAGCGCTGTATCGAAAATACAAAGATCAAGGGTTTGCTGTTCTCGGCTTTCCATCCAAAGATTTTGGCAATCAAGAATACGGAACCGAGGAAGAGGCCGCGGAATTTTGTCGTCTCACGTATGGCGTCCAATTCCCAATGTACGCAACGACGCACGCAAAGAAAGGCAAAGCAGATCCACTGTTCAAAGGCCTCGCAGAGGCTTCCGATGGTGATTATCCATCGTGGAACTTCCACAAATACATTATCGACCGAGAGGGTCAGTTGGTGGGAAGTTTTGGGTCTTTCACCGGACCATCATCACGCCGCATTGCGCGCGTGATCGAAGACGCCCTCTAACGATTCAATGCGGGTGCTCCGCACCCGCGTAGCCTTCCCGACGGGCTGACAGGTTAATGGATACTGAATCCGAGAACCGCAGCGCATGTGGTTTATCAATTGTCACATCCGCCCACATCACCTGTGGGTGATCCATGACTAATGACAACACCTCATCTGTCATCCGCTCAAGTAACAGAAAACGATTCGATTCCACGTGCTTGATCACTTTTTTTGTGATCGTCCGATAATTGAGAGCCTCATCGATCACATTGAAAGTCACAGCCTTCTCGGCGTGATAATGAATCCGAATGTTGATTACGACATCTTGTTGATTCTTCTTCTCATCGTCATTAATTCCGATGTAGGTCCGAAGCCTCAGATCCTGAATATGAATTTTAGCGATTTGATCACGCTGAAACGCAGTCATCACGGTTTACCAATCAGACGCAAAAACTCACTACGTGTCGCCTGATGCTCTCTAAAATCGCCAAGCATCACCGAGGATGCCATCGTTGAATTTTGTTTTTCAACGCCGCGCATCATCATGCAAAAATGCCGCGCCTCAACCACCACACCGACTCCGCGAGCGCCCGTCACTTCTTGAATAGCAAGCGCGATCTGACGTGTGAGGTTCTCTTGGATCTGTAACCGCCGAGCAAACATGTCGGTGATCCGTGCAAACTTCGAAAGTCCCAACACTTTGCCATTGGGGAGATAACCGATATGACATCGACCGGTAAACGGCAACATGTGATGCTCACACATTGAGTACAGCTCGATGTCGCGTACAACGACCATCTCATCATTTTCTGACTCAAACACAGCACCATTGACGATGGTTGAGAGATCTTGGCGGTACCCTGAAGTTAAAAATTCAAGCGCTTTCGCAGCGCGCTTGGGCGTATCCAGAAGGCCTTCCCGCTCTGGATTTTCGCCAATAGCTTCAATCGCGTTGCGGTA
>JAYNIS010000034.1:0-10752 GCA_038109325.1 Gammaproteobacteria bacterium
TCAATTGATCGGATACGCGCATCAATGGAATCTCACCGCGCACTTCAAAAACAGCAACGCGAAACGCGAGACCGCGCGCAAACTGCACAAGGACTTCTGTTAAGCGTTCTGGATCATCTGGGTCAACTCGCTGCAAGCGCATCGACAATTCCTGACCGATCGATTCGCGTGACATTACAGCATCACTTGCATCGAGTGTGAGCAACTCATCCAGCAAAGCAGGCATCTCAATTAGCCGCTCGGTGACCCATGATGATCGATCTAAAATATCGAGCATCCGTTCACGCGTCGCTGGATTTTCAGACAATAGCGACAGATAGACACTTCTTCGGCTACAGGTCGAAATAAACCGAAGCATTCGCTCTGTTACGTCGATTGGATAAGTGCTCAATTCAGGACCTAATTGATCCAATAATGTAGCCAATCGAGATCGCGAGATCGGCTCGAGACGATCACACACTGGATCATCGAGAAATGCATCCAAAAGCTCTTGTACATCCTCTTTGATCGAGGCTTGAGTCGCATCCTGTGATTTCTCAACCCGCATGAAAGATGCAAACGACTCATGGACCCGGTCAGTCACCTCCTGACGTTTCTGCTCAAAATCGTCAGCTGACTCAAAGCCCATCACAGCAGCCAAAGGACCACAATCTGATGGCAGTTCCTGCGTTTGCTGATCATTCTCAGCTTGAATCACGTGTTCAACGTAGCGAAGCCACAAATAATCTTCTTTGAGTTGCATACCGTCGTGCTCACTGATGATGGCCTCTGTCATCAGCGTCGATAGGGCATCTAAAAATCCAGTGACTTGGAGACTTGGAATCTGGCCTCCGCGCAGCAACTGCATCGCTTGAACGATAAATTCGATTTCACGGATCCCGCCATGTCCAACCTTTATGTTCTTGTCTCGGCCGTTACGACGGACTTCTGCCTCAATTTTTGATTTGAGATCGCGAATCGATTCGAACACGCCAAAATCGAGATATTTCCGATACATAAATGGCTTCAGTGACTTCAAAAGCTCATCACCCAATGCAATATCGCCAGCGACAGGTCGCGCTTTTAATAGCGCAAATCGTTCCCATTCCCGGCCATGCACTTCGTAATAGTCTTCACAGGCAACCACTGGGATTGCGAGTTGCCCAGCAGAACCCCAAGGCCTTAAACGCTGATCAACTCGTTCGACAAATCCGTCAACAGTCTGCGCATCCATTGATTTCGCAAGCTGTTGTGTCAGACGCATGAAATAGTCACCGTGATCCCGTACTCGAGGGCCGGACGTCTCACCGTCTTCTGCGAAAACGCAAAAGATGTCGATATCAGATGAGAGATTCAGCTCGCGCCCACCTAATTTACCCATACCTAAAATCGTAAAGGCCGGGTTTGATGGGACACCGAAGGCCTGTTCGAGAATTGTTCGATGATGCGAGAGACTCGTGTCAAGCGCTGACTCGGCCATTTGCGTTGTAACTCGAACGGTATCCTCAAAAGAGTCTGTTCCGTTCAACAGTCGATAAATCAGGCCTGCTTGCGTTTGGTTTCTTAATAACCGAGCTTCACGATCAAAATCATGCGTGTTGAGTGTGACCAGCTGTCGCCAAGAATCGTGAATTTCGGCCTGATCTGGCGGCATTTTGCCGGCAGATCCCAACCAAGACTGGTCTGGATCAAACTTCTCAACCCAACGTTTTAAAAACTGTGAGTACTCAACTGGCTGCATTCATTGACTCCAGAGATTGTGCAATCATCCAGCGGGCAAGTCCTTGCGGAAGCTGCCCGCGCCGCAAGCCATCGCGGTAAAGAGAAATTGCCTGCTGATCACCGATTGCTTCCAACGCCCGAACAGCTTCATCAGGTGCAGGTCCAGACAAAGGATCCAGCGCTCGACTCAACCACTGTAGCCAATGCTCTCGCGTAAAAGGTATTGGTTCTGCCATCGGGTCAGCCCCGCGGATCAGTCGATCACCTCGCTCTGCTTTTGAGATGACTCCCATGAACGCGGGAAGCCGATCAGCCACCTCACACCCAAGCCCTATCAATTGATCAACGTCACCTGAGAGCAATTCGAGCTCCAATTCCGACACCTGAGACTCTCGACTATCAACTTGAACAGAGCCGAGATCTAAGGACATCATCACATCACAGTTGTCTTCTGTAACATGCCAGTCGGTGCGCTCAAAGACATTCTGAAATACAACTTCCAGTGACCGCTCTCGTATCACCGAAACGACTGATACTGGCAGATCCAAGCGCTCAAGAAGGGCGTAATCCAAATTCGGCGTATCGATCGGAAAATTCCACTCACGCCGCTGTGACAAACCACCTTCATCTGGCTCCCTGATCTTCACGGTCATCTCATGAGACTCGTTAACAGAACGCGTTCGAATCGCAACGCCTGATCGATGCAGTAACCCGGCACTATCAAAATATCTGTTTTGTAAGAGCTCTGTCTTACTTGGAATCTCTCGACCTAAAACCAAATTCAGCACATTAGAAACCCTGAATGGGTCGCAATCCCGTAATCCTAATTTGAGCTCAAGTTCAATCGTGTCTGGAGTTGATGCCCGATTCATCGCACAATTCCCGTGAGAAGAGGAGTTTAACCATTCAAACGCAACCCTTAGTCGCCTGGCTTCGAGAAGCCGGCCCCTATATTGAGCAGTTTAGAGGTAAAACATTTGTTGTTTTGCTATCAGATTCTGACCAGACCGAATCCTCTGTGAGCCGTTTGGTGGAAGACCTGGTCCTGCTCAACGCGTTGGGCGTTCATCTTGTTCTCATACAGAGTACACGGCATGCCATCGACTCGTACATCAGTGAGCAAGGATTACAAAGCGCCTATCACGGCCATCGCCGTATCACCGACCAATCCCTCCTCAAGCGTATTGTCGATCTCGTAAGTCAGAATCGACTCACGTTTCGTGGTCTTTTCATGCGAGCTCAACACCGAAACCGCGGTAAATCGTCATTGATCTCTGGCAATTTTGTGTCTGCCAAACCGCTTGGTATCCACGAAGGTGTGAACCATCAATTCACGGGATGCGTGAGACGCATCGATGCGTCAGGTATTCGCAGACAATTAGAAGTCGGCTCTGTTGTGTATCTCGATCATCTCGCACACTCACCGGCGGGCGAGCTCTACAATCTTGCGAGTGAAGAAGTCGCGGCCGAAACAGCTGTTGCTCTCAATGCAGATAAGCTGATTTTGATGGGCGAAACACCGCACTGCGTCGATATCGAAGGTGAGCGCATCTCTGAACTTGCACTCGCCTTAGTCGGAACAGCCCGTGCACATCAGAATGATGAAATGCAACGTCGACTCGATGCTGCAGAGCGCGCTGTGAGGGGCGACGTTGGCCGTTGTCATTTGCTTGGTGCAGGGATCGATGGAGCAATCTTGACAGAGCTCTTGACTACCGATGGCACCGGCACACTCATCGCGTCACAGCCTGCGGCACCCGCAAGACAAGCTCGCGTTGACGACCTACCAGGATTAATTCATTTACTTGCTCCGATGGAAGAACGGGGTGCTTTGGTCCAGCGGTCTCGTGACAAGCTAGAAACTGAAATCAGCCACTTCTATGTGATCGAGCAAGACGGCCGTATCTTGGGATCGGCAGCTCTTTATCCATTGGATTCTGAATGCGCTGAACTCGCCGCCTTGGCAGTTGACAACGCAACAACTGAACAGTCTATTGGCACCAAATTACTGACACATATCGAAGAGCAAGCACGCTCGTTGGCGATTCAAAAGCTCTTTGTATTGACAACACAAGCAAGCGACTGGTTTAAAGAGCGCGGCTTTGTGATGTCGTCTGTTGAAGCCTTACCGGAAAATCGGCAGGCTTTATATAACTACCAGCGAAATTCGCTGATCCTGAAAAAAGAACTATAGGACCCACTATGACCGACAAACGTCGCCCTTATTCGTCCGTCATCGTCGATGGACTTGCACAAACCCCTTCGCGCGCCATGTTACGTGCAGTGGGATTTGGTGATGAAGATTTCAAAAAGCCGCAAATTGGTATTGCGAGCACATGGAGCATGGTGACTCCCTGCAACATGCACATCAACGAACTTGCAGATCATGCTGAAGCTGGCGCAAACGGAGCCGGCGCGAAGGCTGTCGTCTTCAATACCATCACGGTCAGTGACGGCATCAGCATGGGCACACCTGGCATGCGTTACTCGTTGGTCAGCCGTGAAGTGATTTGCGATTCCATAGAAACTGTCGTTGCCGGCCAAGGTTTCGATGGTGTCGTGACTATCGGCGGTTGTGACAAGAATATGCCTGCGTGCGTGATGGCGATGCTTCGCCTGAACCGCCCATCAGTGTTTGTCTATGGCGGCACTATCAAACCAGGTGCAGAGCGTCGAGACATCGTGTCCGTATTCGAAGCTGTCGGACAACGTGCAGCTGGAACGATTGATGACTCCCAGTTAATCGCCGTGGAAAAAACAGCCATCCCAGGACCTGGCTCTTGCGGCGGTATGTACACCGCAAACACTATGGCGAGCGCAATTGAAGCACTGGGTCTCTCGCTACCAAATTCTTCTGCTCAAGAGGCCGTATCGGGCGATAAAAAAGAAGACTGTGAGCGCGCAGGCGCTGCTGTGATGCGGATGATCGAGATGGATCTCAAACCATCCGATATTGTCAGCAAGAAATCATTTGAAAATGCAATCACTGTGGTTATCGCACTTGGTGGCTCAACCAATGCTGTTCTTCACCTGTTAGCCATGGCCCAATGTGCAGGCATCGATGTAACCTTGGATGACTTCACAACGATTGGTCAACGTGTACCTGTCTTAGCGGATGTTAAGCCATCTGGTCGATACTTAATGAGTGAATTGATTGAAATTGGAGGCATTCAGCCTTTGATGAAAATGTTGCTTGATCGCGGGTTATTACATGGCGACGTGATGACCTGTACCGGTCAAACGATGGCAGAAAACCTTGCCGACGTGCAGCCATATCCTGAGTCACAAGACATTGTTCGTGCATTCGACAATCCGGTCAAAAAAGATAGCCACCTCAGAATTCTGTACGGCAATCTTGCACCTGAAGGTGCTGTTGCAAAGATTTCGGGGAAAGAAGGCCTTTCGTTCACAGGTACTGCGCGATGCTTCAATTCAGAAGAAGAAGCTCTTCAAAATATTCTCGATGGAAAAATTAAGAAGGGAACTGTCATCGTGATTCGTTACGAAGGCCCCAAAGGGGGTCCTGGGATGCGCGAAATGCTCTCACCGACCAGTGCCATCATGGGCGCAGGCCTTGGCAAAGAAGTCGCATTAATCACTGATGGCCGCTTCTCAGGTGGTTCTCATGGATTTGTGATTGGTCACGTCACACCTGAAGCTGCGGTCGGCGGTCCTATTGGGCTTCTCGAAGACGGCGATACCATCACAATCGACGCTGAAACGAACGCATTAACAGTGGATGTTGTTGATTCAGAACTAGCTCGTCGAAAAGCGTCATGGACAATGGAAAAAGAAACACCAAAACGCGGCGTTCTCGCAAAGTATGCGCGCTTGGTGTCATCCGCCAGCCTCGGAGCCGTGACTGACGGAGACTAATCAGTGCGAGATCCGGTCCCAGACCTCATAGCTGTGGGCTGGTGACACATCATCGCCGGCATGATCGTCGACTGATGTCCGTGCGAACTTTTTTTGATCCGGTGCTTCAAAAAATGCGTCCCCATCTGGTGACGCATGCACCTGAGTCACATACATCCGATCCACTTGTTCTATCGCTTCGAGGTACAGGGTGGCTCCACCAATAATCATCACCTCATCTGCACCGTCAAGATCTACTTGTGCTGTTGCAAGCTTCAATGCATCCGCCAAACTGCCGACAACCCGAACGCCTGGTGCTGACCAATCTGCATTACGAGTGATCACAACGTTGGTTCGCCCCGGGAGTGGGCGCCCGATGGATTCAAAGGTTTTTCGACCCATTACAACTGGCTTACCCATCGTGACCTGCTTGAAATACTTCAAATCGCACGGCAAATGCCAGGGAAGTTGGTTGACGACCCCAATGACACCGTTATCAGCACGCGCAACTATCAGAGACGTTTTCATCAGATTGCTACCGGAGCTTTGATGTGAGGGTGTGGGTCATACCCATCGATCACAATATCGGACTCGCGATAATCCAGAATCGAATCGGGTGTCCGTGCCAAGGTTAGTTTAGGTAGTGGCTTTGGTTCGCGAGATAGCTGCTCACGCGCTTGTTCGACATGATTCTGATACAAATGCACGTCGCCACCAGTCCAGATAAAATCGCCCACACCTAAGCTACATTGGTCAGCAACTAAATGTGTCAGCAATGCGTAGCTTGCGATGTTAAATGGCACTCCAAGAAAAACATCAGCAGAACGCTGATACAGCTGACATGACAATTGATTATCAGCGACATAAAACTGAAAAAGGGTATGACAAGGAGCAAGTGCCATCCGGCCTGCACGCACGTTGTCTTGTGGTGATTGGCTTTCATCAGGCAGCAATGAAGGATTCCATGCAGAGACCAATAGACGTCTTGAGTTTGGTCGAACTTTGATCGACTCAACCACCGCAGTCAGCTGATCAATCGCGCCACCGTCAGACGTTGGCCAAGAGCGCCATTGCGCGCCATATAATGGTCCTAAATCTCCATCCTCGGTTGCCCATTCATCCCAAATCGACACGCCATTGTCACGCAAGTACTGCGTGTTGGTATCACCTTGCATGAACCAAAGAAGCTCATGGATCACGGACTTTAAATGGACTTTTTTCGTTGTAACGAGTGGAAACCCTGCATTCAAATCGAATCTCATTTGATGACCGAAACGACTTAAAGTACCGGTGCCAGTGCGATCCCCTTTTGCAGTACCTTCATCCAACAAGAGTTGGAGTAAATCAAGATATACGCGCATCCGACGACTCCTTTCGTATCAACAATAGCCAAACACCAATGGCGATCATGGGTAGTGTCAGTAATTGACCCATAGTCATCCAATTCAATGCGATAAATCCAAGATGCGAATCCGGCTCACGGACAAACTCAACCATAAAACGAAACAGGCCATAACCCAACAAGAAAAGGCCCGTTACTTGACCGCGTCTCCTCGGCCTGGATGAAAATAGCCACAACGCAACAAAAAGTACGACGCCTTCGAGAGCCAATTGATAGAGCTGGCTTGGGTGGCGTGATAGTTCGTCCGCCTTCGGAAAAACCATTCCCCAAGGCAAATCAGTTGGTCGGCCCCATAACTCACCACCGATAAAATTACCAAGACGCCCAAGGCCCAAGCCAATCGGAATGACGGGCGCCAACGCGTCACCGAGAGCAAGCGGAGCGACCTGATGTTTCCGAGCAAAAATCCAAGTTAATGCGATCACTCCAATCAACCCGCCATGGAAAGCCATTCCACCTTCCCAGACATAGAGCAATGACAGAGGATTATCAAGCAGACGATCTGGCTGATAAAACAACATATATCCTGCGCGACCGCCAACGATCACACCCAAAGCAATCCAGCTCAAAAAATCAGACATCTGTTCTCGGTTTATCGGAAATAACCCGCGATCAATACGATAAATCGCGAGCCCATACCCGCCTAGAAAACCGAATACATACATCAGTCCGTACCAGTGGATCTGAACAAATCCCAGATCTAAGGCAATAGGATCGATCATATGCGGCGTCAAAATAAAGTGATCCAAATCATTCTAATCGCCAAAAAACCTAACAAAAGGCCAAATAATCGCTGCAAAACAACTTGGTCTAGATGATGAGCTAATCGAGCTCCCCATTTCGCAAAGTACGCGGAGGTCGCAACAATTCCAAAAAAAGCAGGGAGGTAAACATAACCCAGAGACCATCTGGGCAAATCCTGATTATCACCAGCGACAAGGATATGCGTCACACTACCCGCTACAGCTATCGGCAACCCTAGCGCTGACGCGGTACCTATCGCCTTCTTAATCGGCGCTCCGTACGCCTTTAAAAATGGAACCGTCAGAGCTCCTCCGGCTATCCCAAGCATAGAACTTATCCAGCCAGTTAATAAACCCATCAAACCAGTCACAACTAATGCTGGGTTTGACTCTTTGACTGTTTCAATCTGCGAAGTCTTCTCAAAAAGCATCTTTGTAGCCATTACCAACAAAAACGAGCCTAAAATTAACCGAAGTACAAATCCACTTAACTGGTCAGCTGTCCAGGCGCCAAGAATTGCTCCCAGAAGCAAAAAACCAGACATTTCTTTAACACTTTTCCATATAACGCCTTGCTTTCTGTGATGGGCGATTATTGAGCTAATAGCAGTAAAAACAACACAAGCGAGACTTGTTCCAACGGCCAGATGAGTTAGAACAGACTCTGGCACGTCCAACCATTCGAAACCAATCAACAACGCGGGCACAAAGACAATCCCACCGCCAACGCCAAAGAGGCCAGCGAGAACACCTGCAATCACACCTAGTAACAAATAAAAGATTATTTCTAACACCAATTACCCACTTATAACGATTCACGTAAGTTAGGTGGCACTAAAAGACCCAGACCATTATCAAAAAATGCCTGAGCAACAATCTGTAATACTTGAGCGCCAGATTCCTGCTGCAAAGCTTGTTCTACAAGCGACTGACATTCGGCCAAACTGAAAACGCCTATGGCTCGTTTAACCTGAGCCAAAGTGGCCGATGACATGGATAACTCGTTGAATCCTAGACCAACCAATAACACCGCCGCCAACGGATTACCTGCCATCTCACCACAGAGTGCCAATGGGATTCTCGCGTCAATTCCTGCTTTTGCGGTGATCTCGAGGGCCCGTAGAACTGCCGGATGAAAACCGTCAAACATTTCCGCAACCCGCGCATTCGTGCGATCGACTGCCAGCAGATATTGAGTCAAATCATTTGAGCCTACAGAAAGAAAGTCAGCTTCTTTTGCCAATTCAGGAGCGATGTAGACCGCACTCGGAACCTCAATCATCACACCCACCTGCGGGGCTGTCACCGCATAACCTTCTGCAGTTAATTCCAGAACAACACGCTCGATGAGTGCTTTTGAGGCACGCAACTCTTCAAGCGTTGTGATCATTGGCAAAAGAATGCGCAGGTTGCCAAGACCTGAATCCGCCCTCAGCATGGCACGAATCTGCGTCAGAAAAATTTCCGGATGGTCGAGGGTGACACGGATACCTCGCCAACCCAAAAATGGGTTTTCCTCATCGATAGAGAAATAAGGAAGGCTCTTGTCACCACCAATATCAAGTGTCCGCATGACCACAGGCATCGGAGCATAGGTTTCGAGCTCAGTGCGATACTCACTTTCCTGCTCGTCTTCTGTTGGGAATCGAGATCTAGCAAGAAAGATAAATTCCGTACGATATAGACCAACACCATCAATCCAGCTTCGCTGGCGTGCTGATAACTCGCCGAATGGACCCGCATTCAACATCAGATGGACATGCTGTCCATCCGAAGTTACTGCAGTACCCGCTTCAATCTGCTCAAGATCCATCTCCAGAATTGCCGCATCGTCGATGGCCCGCTGATACTCAGCCAGCACATGGTCAGAAGGCTCAACAATGACTTCTCCTCGCCATCCGTCCACAATCAGATGCGCTCCTTGGATATCACCCAAAGGCAAGTCCACTGCACCCATCACCGCAGGAATGCCTAGACTTCGAGCCAAAATAGCTACGTGCGAGTTCGCAGAGCCTTTCACTGAGACAATCGCTTTCAGTGAGCCGGCATCTACTTCTCCAAGCATGACCGGCGTCACGTCTTCAGCAACCAAAATCACGTCACCCGGATATTCACATGACTCGGATTGCTCATGTAACAACTTAGCCAGGATACGTCGTCCCAAATCAAGCAGATCAGTCGCTCGCTCTTTCAGATATGCGTCGTCCATTGCTTCAAAGCGTGCAACAAGATCGAGTACGACGTATTTGAGCGCGGTTGGGGCTGTCTCCCCAGATCGAATCCTCTGACAAACCTCGCCACTTAAGGTGTGATCTTCTAGCATCCGTAAATAGGTATCAAACAGTGCCGTCTCCTTGCGTTCCAAATGCTCTGACAATGAATCACTAATCTGTCGAAGCTCAGCTTTGACTTCACCCAAAGCTGATTGAAATTCCTCGAGCTCGAGCTCAGGATCATCAGTCTTCACATCTTTAACACGCCTTAAGATTGCTGGTGGTTGACGGACACAAGCGGTCCCAGTTGTGACACCAGATACGCCGGCAACACCCTTGAAATGAACATCTATCGGTTTTTCACCATCGATACGACTAATATGTAGTCGGCCAGAGACCTTCGCATGCGCGATCAGCGCTGAAATTTGCGCCGCAACGGTAACAAGCAATGCCTCTTCATCATCACTGAATTTTCTCTGCGTTGTTTGTTGAACAACCAAAATACCGAGAATCTCTCGCTGATGAACAATTGGAACACCTAAGAATGAATGAAAAATCTCTTCGCCTGTTTCCTGCAAAAATCTGAATGCTGGATGATTCGACGCATCATCTAAGTTCACCAATTCGCCGCGGCTACCGACGGTCCCGACAAGACCTTCCGCCTTTGCCAAACTCGCACTACGCACTGAATCAGGATTCAAACCGTCTGTTGCCATGAGAAGCCAACGATCTGTCGACTCATCAAGCAAATAAACAGAACACACACCGGTCTGCATGGTGTCCTTAATGCGTGTCACGATAATTGTGAGTGCTTCGTCTAGAGTTGCCGCATCGGTGA
>JAYNIS010000035.1:0-10535 GCA_038109325.1 Gammaproteobacteria bacterium
AGGTTTGGGATCAGGCGCGTCAGTGGGTTGTCGCGCGGATTGAATTGGTCGCTGAGTATAGTCGCTTCAGTCGATCTGTCATTGCAGCGAGCTTGGTGATTCCCGCGATCGCATCCACTGACGATACGCGGCCCATTGTTTTAACAGGCTTGTCTCTTGGAGCTCTTCTATTACTAGAGCGCTTACGTGCGGCGATGCCTGTGAGTCTTGAGATGCCGCTAGAGCAAGGTGATCGAAGAACCGTGAGGCCTCTGGCGCTGAGTGGTGAAGTGCAGTACGAAGGAGTGGTCTTTCGGCGACACGCAGGTGAAGCTCCATTATTTGATCAAATGAATTTTCATTGCCCTGATGACAGTTTGGTTCGAATCACAGCTGCGGAGGGAGCAGGTCTTTCAACTCTCAAACATTTATTGCTCCGTCAAGTCGCTCCAGAGCGTGGCGTTGTTCGTATTGGTGGAATGGATGTGGCGCGTATAGACCCGCAAGTGTTGGCACATTCAGTCATCATGCTAGATCATCCCAGGGATTCGGAAGTTTCAACTGTGGGAGAGTGGTTATTTATTGAGCCAGGTATTGAGCCTTCGACGCTTGAGATGCATCTACAGGCGCTATCGGCAAGCCACTGGATTGAATTACTCCATGAGCGTCTAAACGCATCCTTAGGGGCCTTGCAATCGATGGCCGGTCCACATGGCATGAATCGCCTGAAACTGGCGAGAGCCTTATCACGTAAAGGCCAACTAATGTGGTTGGATCATTGGTTGATGGGTCTTGATCAGTCGTCGCGTGCGCACGTCATTCATAGGTTGGTCGAACGGTCGGGGACACGTTTTGTCGTTGACCGAAATGAGCTTCTCAAAGGTCAGGTTTCGATTCATTGGGAGATTGAGCGTGATTGAGCAGCAACTTTTCCTCGGAGCACTGACAGAACAAGAGTATCGGCATTGGCTAGACAATGCGGTGGTAAAGACATTGAGTACAGGTGAGACCCTTATCGCTGAGGATGATTTTCCTGATATCTACATTGTGCTGCGCGGGCAGTTTTCCATGCGGCGAGGGGAACGTTCACCAGGGATTGTTGGACTGGATGAATTTCTCACTGGCTGGATGACTGATCGTGAATGGCTTGCTGATCGTTCGATGAGCTTGATTTATCTGGATTCAGGCCGCTTTGGACAAATGTTATCCATCGAGCCTCGCAGGAAGCGTGTATTCCATGAAAGTGTCACGCCAATGTTAGCAGGTAGGTTGTATCGTGATTTGTGCGAGACACAAGAAGTTCCTGTTGCTTTAATACGCGGTTTCGAGCGCGGCGTCAGGCGCTTTCACGAACTCAGGCAGACTTTTCTGAAGTGACCACAAAACAATCTTCGAGCCATCCAGGAGAGATTTTCTTATATCTCTCGATCATGATTTGTTATTGCGTTCTGTATGCCCCGCAACCGATGCTTTCAGAGTTAGCGGAACGCTTTATGGTCTCAAAACCTCAGGCAGGTCTCTTGGTTTCGGTCACTTTGATTCCTTTAGCAATAGCGCCTCTCACTTACGGTATTTTTCTCAAACAGATCGGTGCTCTCTCAATCTTGAAATGGGCGCTACCTTTGTTGGCTGTCGCTATGGCGTGGTCTGGTTTCGTTCAGTCATACGACGAGATGCTTCTGTTGCGACTAATTCAAGGATTCTTGTTGCCCGCGATCATAACAGCAACCATGGCCTATCTTACTTCTGGTCGGTCCGGAGCTGATCTTTCGAGAGTTATGTCTTTTTATGTGGCTTTTACAATATTTGGTGGTATGGCGGGCAGAGTTATTTCTGGATATTTAGAACATATTATCCATTGGGAATGGGTTGCTTCGATGTGGGCCATTCTTTTGGCACTAGTGACCTTTATGCCCTGGCGTAAAGCTAAGCCAAAACCTTTGAATTTGGTCAAGCCCAACAGACATTCAATCTATGAGGCGTTGACTGGTCGGAAAAATATTCTAGTGTTCATGTCTGTATTTTGCATGTTCTGGACCTTTGCAGGATATTTGAATTATTTACCTTTCCGAATCAACGAGGTGGATGGTTCGGCAACAACGGGTTTAGTTGGTCAAAGTTACCTTGGATACAGTATAGGTATTGTATCGGCATTAACTGCTGGCTGGTTGGCGAGGCAATTCGGAGGTCCAGTTCGCGTCATACTTGTTGGATTTGTTGTGATGATTGGTTCTTTATTTCTGGCTTTGGGCGCTGTTTGGATGTTGATTGTCCAAGTGTTTGTGATGTGTCTCGGAATGTTCTTGATACACACACTCGCCGCCGCGGAAGTCAATCATAACGCTGGCGAACTGGGAGGTGTGGTAAACGGCTTGTATGTTTCCTGCTATTACGCTGGTGGTGCAATGGGCGCCTGGCTGATGGGGTATGTGTATGAGCTGTTTGGTTGGAACGTATTTCTGATCATGCTCGCCGCGATCGGCGGAGTCGGGGCTTTGTGTATGTGGTTTTATGGCCGTATGAATCAAAGGTTGGGCCGATAGATCCCTGCGTTCTTATTATTTTCTCTGCA
The DNA here is from genome assembly GCA_038109325.1 of Gammaproteobacteria bacterium. Classification (GTDB taxonomy): domain Bacteria; phylum Pseudomonadota; class Gammaproteobacteria; order Pseudomonadales; family Litorivicinaceae; genus HIMB30. Next base: position 2,552 of record JAYNIS010000035.1, read on the forward strand.
CTCAACTTCAATTAAGAACGTCCGATTGTTCGTTTGTTTGCGTATCCAGGTATCCACATAGTCGAAGACGAACTCGGCGGTTCGTTCCATACTCACATTAGGTAGAACACGTAAATCTACAATTTTTTTGTCGTGAAGTTCCTGGAATAAATGTAATTCAGGATCATCTTCATTGATGAGTGTCGTGTGATCAAACCAATGCGAAAGCCAGGCTTTGATGTCAGAAAACTCACCAAAATCCACACCAAATCCAGATTCAGTTAAATCGTTACAGCCAAAAGTCATTTTAAAGCTACGTGAGTAGCCATGAATGAATTTACAATGACCCTGATGCCGCCACTGTCGATGACTGCATGGATAGTTGTCGAACGTTTTAATGGTTTGGTAAACACTCATACGAAAATTATACGAGGTTTCGTGATCCCCATGAATTGGAATTCCCCCACACATCCAGAATTTTTAACAACAGATGGTCGTCGTCTCCCAGTCAACCGCATTTTTTGTGTCGCCAAAAACTACGAAGAGCATGCAAAAGAGATGGGAGGTGAAGTTGATAGAAAAGCGCCTTTTCATTTTCAGAAAAGCTTCGATGCGCTGACATTCGGACCGGATGTTAGGTATCCAAGTCATACCGAGGATTTACACCACGAAGTGGAGTTGGTTGCTGTTTTGGGTGACGGTGGTCGTAATTTGAGTCACAAAGAAGCGGAAGCGATTATCTTTGGATACGCGGTTGGGCTCGATTTTACGCGTCGTGATCGTCAGGCTGAAGCAAAAGACAAAGGTCGCCCTTGGGAAATTGCCAAAAACTTCGATGATGCTGGAGTCATGGGTATTGTTACTCCAAAGTCAGAGACGGGTTTGATGGAGCAAGCGTCAATCATACTTGATGTGAATGGTCAGGAACGTCAGGCTGGTGATATCAATCAAATGGCCTATAACACGGTCGAATTGATCGCTTTTCTTTCCTCGTTGCAAGAACTCAAAGCGGGCGATTTAGTATTCACAGGAACGCCTTCAGGTGTCGGCGCCGTGGTTCGTGGAGATTATCTCCATGGCAAGATTGATGGTTTGAAAGACTTGGAAATTCGTCTGATTTAGGGCAGGCGAATTCCGATCCTGCTAAGGAACTTCTTTTCAAATTCCCAAAAATATCTGAATTGACCAGCTAACGTACCAACGACAATTAGCAAGCACTGATAGATGGGGAATATCACAAGTATTCGCAAAGGCCAAAAAGCCCAAGTCGGTATGGACTCTGAATTGATGCCGACGAAATCAAGGACAGGACCAGCGACATAGACAGCAGTGGATCCTGTCACTGAAAAGACGACCAAAATTACGATCAACTGACCAACTGTTTCAGCTTTGAATACGGAGAGTAATTTCTGCATGTTAGGTCCTGGAAAAGCGATCTATCGAGACACGCTTATTATAGAGCCAACGAGCGCGCTCGTTCTTTTGCTCTTTCGGCGCTGATCGTATCACCGGCAGTTGTATAACAGTAACTCAGAAGTAGTTCGCTAATTGGATCTTTTGGATTCAGTTCGCGGACCTTGAGGGCGGATCGAATAGCCTTTCTGGGCTCTTTATTGGCGACCAATAATTCAGCCTGAAGGCGCCAGACACTGTGTTCATTGGGAAGAATTTTTAGCGCCCGCTCTGCGAGCTTCAGTGCTTGTGTAAACTGCTTTTCAGAGCCTGCTTTTCGAGCATCAGTGACCAGTTGTAGGCCAGTTTCCAGAGTTTTAATTTCTGCTTGCGCTTTCCTAAAGTCATCACTTGTAGATTGGCCCATCAATGGATACTTACCAACTTCAGATTGAATTGCGGATAATCGCTCACGACTGATTGGGTGGGTTCCGAGTAATTTTTGGGCAACAGAGTTTCCACCTGAACCGAGCTTGGCGAGTTTTTCCTGCATCCCAATTGCACCGCGAGGATCAAAGCCCGCTCTCACCATGAGATCGACGCCGACGCGATCTGCCTCAAGCTCGTTGGATTGGCTGTACTGACCCATTAAAATGTTCTGACCAAGGCCAATTAGCTTGTTTGATCCTGGCTTTGTCCCAGGCTCAGAAATACCGATTTCAATGACTTGCGCGGCCAGTCCGACTAAAGCACCGAAGGTTTCGCGACCTGTACCATGGAGCTCAATACTGTGTGCCATTTCATGACCCAAGACTGAAACGAGTTCGGCTTCTGTTTCTACCGCTTTAAGGAGACCGTAATTCACTCCCATTTTCCCGCCGGGTAATGCCCACGCATTGATTGATCTATCGTTGATCAGTCGAATTTCCCATGGGAAAGGAGAGTTTGCCGTTTTTGCGAGCCGTTGGATCAGCCCGTTAAGATAGGCAGTAGTCACTGGGAACTGCGTTAAATCACCGCCAGACTGTGCTAGAGCAAAGGGATACTGACGAGTTCCTTTTTGGATCTCTTTTTTTGGATCTGTGACAACCTGAACGACTGAGTCAATTGGATCTCTGACCGGGTTCTGGCATCCCGTTAGAGCGAGGGTTGCAACGAATACGGCAAGTGCTAACGGTTTCATAATTGTTTGATCGGAATTGCGCGCTGCTTGAGAGCTGCGTTGGAGATCCCGGCGTTATTTTTTAGCAGTGCCTGCTCAGCTCTATAGCTCGAGCGAACCATGGGACCTGAGACAACTTCGAGGAAACCTCGCTCTAGTCCCCATTCACGATAGAGATCGAATTCTTCGGGTGTGACATATCGATCCACCGGTAAGTGATTCACAGTCGGTCTCAGATACTGCCCAAAGGTCACGATATCTACGTGATGTTCACGCATGTCATCCATCGCTTGCCTAATTTCATCCTCAGTTTCTCCGAGACCTAGCATGAGACTGGTTTTCGTCAGGACTTCGGGGCGATGATTCTTTCCATGTGCAAGCACAGCGAGCGTTTGTTCGTAGCTTGCGCGTGGATCGCGCACTGGATGGGTCAGGCGTTTCACTGTCTCGACGTTCTGGGCAAAGACCTCAAGTCCAGAGTCGACCAAGGTTTCCACATCTGGCATCACGCCCTGGAAGTCAGGGGTCAACGCTTCGACGGCTGTATCTGGACTTTTTTGTTTAATCGCGCGGACGGTTGCTGCGAAGTGATTGGCTCCGCCATCGTCGAGATCATCGCGATTCACACTAGTCAGGACAACATACTTAAGGCCCATCAAGGCGACAGACTCGGCAGTGTTTGCTGGCTCCTCAAGGTCGAGCCAGCCTTTTGGGTTACCGGTATCAACTGCACAGAATTTACAGGCGCGTGTACACACTGAGCCCATCAGCATGATAGTGGCTGTACCCGCGCTCCAGCATTCACCGATGTTAGGACACATCGCTTCTTCGCAAACCGTGGATAAGCGGTGGGTTCGTACGATCTTTTTGACATTCTGATAGCCTTGGCCACCAGGGCTCACAAAGCGCAGCCACTTTGGCTTATCGCCACGCGGGGCTTTCTCATCGGTCCGACGTTTCTGGCCGTTTTTTATGGCCTTCACCCCGACGTCGTTGATGATCTTATCGCCACTTTTGGGGCGCACTTTATGATCCGTCATGCAGCTTCCGTTGGTGTATCTGTGTACTCAGACAGTGGTGGACAACTACAGACAAGATTGCGGTCGCCGTACACATTGTCAATCCGACCAACAGGTGGCCAGTAACGGTCTTTCTTCAGGGAATCGACAGGGAATGCTGCTTCTTGACGCGAAAACGCGTGCGGCCAATGAGCAGTCGTGACAGCCTCAACTGTGTAGGGTGCGTGACGTAGGACAGAGTCGTCTGCCGATCCCTTTTCAGATTCGATTGCACTGATTTCCTGGCGGATGGAAATCATGGCATCACAGAACCGATCGAGCTCGGCCAGAGGTTCGCTTTCGGTTGGCTCAATCATGAGTGTCCCAGCAACTGGCCAGCTCATTGTTGGCGCATGGAATCCGTAATCGATTAGTCGTTTGGCGATATCATCAACCGTGACTCCCGCACTTTCTTTGACCGCGCGCGTATCGAGGATGCATTCATGGGCCACGAAGCCTTTGGCGTCTGTGTACAAAATCGGGTAGTGCGATGCGAGGCGTTTGGCAATGTAGTTTGCTGACAAAATTGCGCTCTCAGTCGCATCCTTCAACCCGTCAGGCCCCATCATGCGGATATACATCCAAGAAATTGGCAGAATCATGGCGGAGCCAAATGGTGCTGCAGAAACTGGGCCGACTGGAGACTGCGTCGAGAACTCAGGATGTCCTGGCATAAAAGGCTTTAAGTGTTCAGCGACACCAATTGGGCCGACACCTGGTCCACCACCACCGTGTGGAATGCAGAACGTTTTATGCAAATTGAGGTGCGATACATCAGAGCCAATAATTCCTGGGCTTGTCAGTCCAACCTGCGCATTCAGATTCGCCCCATCAAGATAGATCTGGCCGCCGACAGAATGAACGATGTCACATACTTCTTGGACCGCTGTTTCAAACACACCATGTGTCGACGGATAGGTGATCATCAGACACGAAACGTTGGTGCCATGCTGTTCGACTTTCGCTTTGAGATCATATAAATCGATATTTCCATCTTGGTCGCAACCAATCACAACAACATCGAGTCCAACCATCTGCGCAGATGCTGGGTTCGTTCCGTGTGCCGATGAAGGGACAAGGCAAATTGTTCGATGCGCCTCACCACGTGACTCATGGTATCCCTGAATCGCGAGGAGGCCTGCATATTCACCTTGGGCCCCAGAATTTGGCTGCAATGAAATACCTGCGTAGTCAGTAATCTCAGCCAGCCAGTCGTTGAGGTTATGAATCATTTCTGCGTAGCCAAGACGCTGGTTGTCAGGCGCAAATGGATGAATGTTTGCAAATTCTGGCCATGTGATTGGAGCCATCTCGGACGCCGCGTTCAGTTTCATCGTGCAAGATCCGAGAGGAATCATCGCTCGATCAAGAGCGAGGTCTCGATCCGCCAGCTTTCTCAGGTACCGCATCATTTCTGTTTCTGAATGATGTGTATTGAATGCCTCTTGGGTCATGAAATCAGTCTTTCGAATTAACTGGTTGGGCAGTGCAACCGCACCGTGACCCAGTTTGATACTGAATATGTTGGCAAGTACTTTGAGTTCAGCCTCATTAGATGCTTCATCAAATGACACAGAGACAGTTGTCGCGTTCGTCTTAAAAATGTTGAAACCGTTCTCCAATGCTTTAGCGACCATCGCGTCAGCGTCGGATACCTGCACTGAGACGGTATCAAAGAAGGTGTCATTGACCATTTGGCCTTTTTCTTTGATGCCTTGATGGAAGCGAGATGCGAGGAAGTGGACGCGCTGTGCTTGAGCGGTTAGGCCGGATGGGCCGTGATAGCACGCATAGAACCCTGCGATATTTGCAAGCAGCACCTGTGCTGTACAAATGTTACTCGTCGCCTTTTCGCGACGAATATGTTGCTCACGCGTCTGCAGTGTCAAGCGATATGCATCACGTCCTTCAGAGTCAATCGACCGACCAACCAGTCGACCCGGGATGTTGCGTTTGAGTTTGTCAGTGACTGCAAAAAATGCTGCATGAGGTCCGCCATTACCCATCGGAACGCCAAAACGTTGCGTTGATCCTAGACAGATATCCGCGCCCAAATGGCCAGGGCTTTCGAGCACAGTGAGGCTCAGAATATCAGCCGTAACGACGGTCAGGATGCCTTTGTCTTTTGCGTTTTGGATCAATGGCTGGATATCAACCACTGCTCCGTCGTTTCCCGTGTATTGGACGATCAAACCGAATGCGTTATCAAAAGCGGGTGGGTTGTGAGCGTCAAATTCAACGAGCTCAAATCCTAACGGCTTGGCGCGCGTTTCGATAACGGCACGTGTTTGCCTGTAAAGGTTAGATGCCACATAGAAACGATTCGATTTAGACTTTGAGCTTCGCTCGCAGAGTGTCATCGCCTCGGCCGCCGCGGTCGCTTCGTCGAGAAGTGAGGCGTTGGCAACAGCCATCCCCGTCAGTTCAACGACCATTGTTTGATAGTTAAACAGTGCTTCAAGACGGCCCTGAGAAATCTCTGGCTGATAGGGTGTATAGGCTGTGTACCACGCTGGATTTTCCAAGACGTTCCGCTGAATAACGGCGGGCGTCAGTGTGTGGTAATACCCTTGGCCGATCAGTGTACGTACCACCTGATTTTTCGATGCGATCGACTTCAATTCAGCGAGGGCATCAACTTCCGATAAGGCATCAGGAAGTGACATCCGTGTCTGTTTACGAATATTGTCTGGAACAACCTGCGTGGCTAACTCATCCATGGAGTTAAGTCCCAGAGTTTTGAGCATGAATGCTCTTTCATCGTCAGATAAACCGATGTGACGGTCACGAAATGTCATTTCCTGCTTCACTCAAACTACCTCTTACAATTCTTCTTGGATAAATGCCTGATAGTCAGCTTCATCAAGCAGGTCATCGAGTTCAGATGGATCAGACAGTTGCATCTTGAAGAACCATCCGTCGTTTTCAGGATCTTCATTGACCAGCTCTGGTCGGTCTGATAGCTCTTCGTTCGATTCGATGATCGTTCCAGTGACAGGGGCATAAATGTCACTGGCCGCCTTCACAGATTCAACCACTGCGACTTCAGCGCCTTGGTCAGCAGATGTATCAGCTTCCGGGAGTTCCACAAACACAACATCACCAAGTTGTTCTTGGGCATAGAAGGTGATGCCGACAGTGGCCATATCGCCTTCGATGCGGATCCATTCGTGTTCGCGCGTATATTTAACAGTCATAACAGGGTCCTTTTTGTGGCTTAAAGTGAGCGTACGTAGCGCTGTTGAACAAAGATCGGGTCACAGACAGTGCATGGAAGTGACTTGCCTCTGACCTCTGCGGTTAATTCGGTTCCCGTTGTACTCATGTTTTGTGACACATAACCCATGGCAACAGGTCCCTCATGGGTCGGTCCAAACCCACCGGAAGTGATCTCTCCAACCACATCTCCAGATTTGTTTTTCAGGATCGTATGATCTCGCAGTGGCGTGCGGCCGTCAGTGGGCGCAATACCGACACGCTTACGAGGCGCTCCTTCGTCGATTTGTTGGAGAATAATGTTTGCCCCTAAAAATCCACCGTCTGTACGACGACGTTTTTGGATTGACCAAAGAAGATCAGCTTCGATTGGAGTGGTTTCAGTTGTTAAGTCATTACCGTACAGACAGAGGCCCGTTTCTAGACGCAGTGAGTTTCTTGCGCCGAGACCAACCCAAGTCGATTCTTCGAGAGCAGTCAATGCGTCTGCTAGCTCTCGTGCCGCGTCATTCGCGATCGAGACTTCGTATCCATCCTCGCCAGTGTATCCGCAGCATGACAATGTAATAGGGTGGCCGTTCCACGTGGTTTGAACTGCGCGCATGAACACAAGATTTGCTGCCTCAGGGATTAGGCGAGAGAGAGCCGCGCGTGCCTTCGGTCCTTGAACTGCGATTAAGGCATACGCATCAAAATAGGTCATTTCAAGTGTGTTCGGTAAATGTGCTTTGAGGTGATCCATGTCGGCGTGCTTACAGGCACCATTCACAACGAGCCCCCAAGTGTTGTCATCCCAGCGGGTTAACATCAAGTCGTCCAAGATACCGCCATTCTCGAGTGTCAGCTGTGAGTAGCGGATCTGCCCTGGCACCATCTCTTGGAGTGCAGCGGGGACGAGCTTCTCAAGCGCCTCGGTGCTCCCCGGTCCTTCGATAAGAAGTTGGCCCATGTGAGAGACGTCAAACAGGCCAACAGAATCACGGGTGTGGAGATGCTCGCCTTTGACACCCAAGGGGTATTGAATTGGCATTTTGTAGCCAGCAAAGGGTGCAAATTTAGCGCCTTGTTCGGCGTGGAATAGTTCGAGTATTAGCGCATATAGATCTGTCATGCATGCTCCTCGCAGGCTGTTTCGCATGACCCATCTGTCATTGACCTGAGAGATTCAGGATACATC
>JAYNIS010000036.1:0-10434 GCA_038109325.1 Gammaproteobacteria bacterium
AAGCAGTTTCTAAAATGACTGACAGCTTGCCGGTACGGATATTGAATCAAGCCTCATTAAATGATGTTGCTTTTGAGATCTCAAATGCGCGCGCAGTGGTTTCTGTTGATACTGGGCTTGCGCATGTTGCTGATGCTATGGGTATACCTCTGCTTGCATTGTATGGGCCGACAAAGCCGGGTCTTGTGGGACCTGTTGCTGATACATCGCAAATTCTAAAAAGTCCAACAGGAAAAATGTCTGATATCTGTGCTTCTGACGTGATGGAGTGGGTTAGTCAGACTGATACAGTGTCTGCCGCGTAAGGTCTGGATTTGTCTTAAATCGTTTGTGCATCCACATGTATTGTGACGGATGCTTTCTAAGTGCGTCTTCAATGTGCTGATTCAGTGCACGCGCATTCTCCACCTCATCTTGATGTGGGTAGTCAGCAGGCATCGGGACAAATGAGATGTGATAGATGCCATTGTCGTCACGGTGTAGGTCGAGAAAAACACTGACAGCGCCAGACAATCGGGCTAAGCGAGCGGGTGTTGTGACCGTGCATGCAGGTCGACCGAAAAAGGGAGCAAAGGCAGAGCCCTTTGGCCCCATGTCTTGATCTGGTCCAAACCAAACCATGTCGCCTTGTTTTAAGTGTTTAGCGATATCGCGTAATGCACGGACGTCGACCAATTCGGCATAGCGTGCGCGCCCACGACAGACAGCTTGATCAAAAATGGGATTGTCATTGGGGCGATAACTCACCACAAATCTACCGGCGACGGCATGCATGAGCGGGGCGACCAAGTCCAGCATGCTGTAGTGTGGGCACAGCAATAAAATTCCTTGACCCTCTTTGTTGGCTTGTTCGAGCAGCTCCTGTCCTGATACATTAATTTTGTTGTTAACAAAATTGATTGGCCGGTGCCAAGACCAGGCTGTTTCTGTTAGACCGATTCCGTTTTGTTCAAAGCAGGCTTTAACGAGATTGCGTTGTTCGAACAGGCCCAATTCTGGGAAGCAGACAGCAATATTTCGTTCGCAGACAAGGCGGCGGTTCTTCGCTATGTAGAACAGCAAAGTACCAATCAGGCGACCGATAGCCATTCCGAGCCTTGGTGGCAGTGCGGCTAATAGTCGAATGAAGCCAAGTCCCAGCGGAACGAAAGAAAAGCCCATGTGTAATCCGGTTGGGTTCATTGATGAAGCTCGGTACTATAACAAGCTTCGAATCATTAGAGAGATCTTCTGTGTCACATATCTTTTCCACATCGCGGGTTTTAGTCGTTGGCGATGTCATGTTGGACCGTTACTGGCACGGCGATGCAGGCCGGATCTCTCCTGAGGCTCCGGTTCCTGTCGTCCGGGTCACTCACGATGAGGCGCGTCCGGGCGGTGCGGCAAACGTTGCTTTAAATCTGTCATCACTTGGTGCGGAAGTGACTTGTGCTGGACTGGTGGGTCATGACTCCGATGCGGATTTACTCGAACAGACTCTGACAAATCACAATGTCATTCCACTGTTCACGCGTGTTGAACACAGAACCATTACCAAATTGAGGGTATTAAGTCAGGCGCATCAAATGATTCGTCTGGATTTTGAGACGCCATTTGATGCATCACATGCGGAGTCGCTTGCTCAATCAGTGTCTCTTGATGGGATGACTGCAGTTGTTTTAAGTGACTATGCAAAAGGAAGCTTAGAGCCTCGTTTGCTCATTCAAAAAGCACGTATAGCCAAGATTCCAGTTGTTGTTGATCCGAAGGGCGCAGACTTTGAGAGATACCGCGGGGCAACCCTGCTGACTCCGAATCGTTCTGAATTTGAAGCAGTTTGTGGCACATGGGCCAATGATCAGGAGCTGATTGAAAAAGGCCGGAAACTGATTAACGAACTGGATATCGATACAATCTTAGTCACTCGGTCTGAGCAAGGCATGACGCTGATTGCACGTGATGGATCTGTACATGAATTTGCTGCGACAGCTCGAGAGGTAGCTGATGTTACAGGTGCCGGCGATACGGTCATCGCGACTGTTGCAGCGGGTCTTGGTTCTGGCATGAGCATGGCCGAATCTGCTGAATTGGCAAACCGAGCTGCTGGAATTGTTGTCTCGAAACTGGGTACGGCAACGGTCAGTGGCCGAGAACTTGAAAGAGCTTTATCTGTTGATCACGGCATTTTCGATCGCGCAGAAGACGCAGCTGCTTGGGCTGAACAATGCCGTGCTCAGGGTGAGAAAGTCGTCATGACGAATGGCTGCTTTGATATCTTGCATGCCGGTCATGTCGCGTATTTGAAAGAAGCTGCATCTCTTGGCGATCGTTTGATTGTCGCTGTGAATTCAGACGCCTCAGTAGCTCGTTTGAAAGGGCCGGAGCGTCCTGTGAATACGATCGAAAGACGTCTTCAGGTGCTCGCCGGTCTCGGTGCTGTGGATGCCGTTATCGCATTTGAGGATGACACGCCGATTCCACTAATAGATGTGGTTCGACCCGATGTCCTTGTGAAGGGGGGTGACTACAAATCGATCGAGGAAGTGGTCGGCTACGAGCACGTGTTGGACTATGGTGGGGAAGTCAAAGTGCTCGGTGAAGTGGCTAACCTATCGACTAGCCACTTGATCGCAAAGATTCGTCAGACGGATTCCGATTCAACCAACTGACACAGTGTGTGCATCATTAAGATGTGGCATTCCTGGATACGCGCCGTATTCGTCGAGGGTGCGGCTAAGACGTAATCAGCAATCGCTTGCATCGCACCGTCTGGCTTGTCGCCAACGAGTGCGACTGTTCGAATGCCCTTGCTTTGAGCGACTTCCATTGCTTTGACGACGTTCTTTGAATTGCCGCTTGTTGAGATACCAATGAGCAAATCACCGGATTGTCCGAGGCCTTCAACTTGTCTCGAGAACACTTGGTCATAGCCGTAATCGTTACCGATGGCTGTGAGAGCAGAGGTATCTGTGGTGAGTGCAATTGCAGCCATTGAACTCCGCTCTTTTTCGAAGCGACCGATCAGCTCTGCTGCGATGTGTTGGCTGTCAGCTGCTGATCCCCCGTTTCCGCAGAGCATGATTTTATGGCCTGTTTTAATTGTTGATGACGCGACCCCTGCGACTTCAAGAAGTTCTTCCAAGCGTTTGGTGTCATTGATCAGGGCTTGTTTGGTATCAATGCTTGCCTGGAAGGTGGCTTTGATTGCGTCTAGGCTCATAATTGGATCTCTGTAGGGAGTGCAAGACAGTTATTGCGCAGATGCACAGGATTAATGGTGCCAATAATAGCGGAAGTGATGTTTGGGTGCGCGAACAAGTCTTTAAAAATTTCAGGAATGGATGTTGTCAGATGGCCGCTTCCGAGGGCTTTTTTTACCAATAACCCCGCACCATATCGCTGCGCTTCAGCGATGAGGGGTTTTTCATCCTGATTTTCAGGGTTTAGCGTAATCATCAAGCAATCCGCTCCCTGATCTAGAGCTTGACGCCCACCCTCCACTGTTTTGCCTGATAATCCGACTGCTTGGATCAGTCCTTGGTCACGCGTTTTGATCAAGGTTTGGAGCGCACCTTGGTTCAAGTGTTCCAGATCCTTTCCATCAGAATGTAGTAACACGACGTCTAACCGGTCGCGCTTTAAGCGTTGAAGACTCTGTTCTAGGCTCTTGAGGATAGCGATTTCTGAGAAATCGTAATGACTTCCTGTGTCAGGATCGTAGGTTTCGCCAACCTTTGTGATGATACGAAAATCTCCAGCGACCTCCGGTAGTAACTCACCGAGCCGACCTTCAGAGGTGCCATAGGCAGGCGCTGTGTCAAGACAGTTGATGCCTAATTCTGACGCAAGTGTTAGGAGTTGAATGACTTCTTGGTCTTCTGGCAACTCAAAATCGGTCGGATATTTCACATCTGTATTCCGTCCAATTTTGACGGTACCTAGGCCAATCGGACTGAGTTCGAGCCCTGTTTGTCCGAGTGGTCGATGAATCATACCCATGGGTAATGCCCTTCTGGCGCTTTTAACCACTGTGGTGGCGTTGCATGTTTCGACTCTTTATCAAGAAGCGGTAGTACTTGATCGGCAAGTGCAGGCGCAAGAGCAAGCTTAGTCGGCCACGCCACAATCAGGTTGTTTGATTTACAGACGAATGCAGTATCAGGCCGATTTCCTTTATGCGTGCTTGGCTCTGCTCGATTGACCCGAAAAACGTGCGTTGATTCCACATGCGGTTCAAGCCAGGAGAGTGCTTCCGATAGCGCTCGTTTTGCATTTGAGCGCACAGTGTCGTCATCTTGTGTGACTCCGTCTTCGGCAAGCTGTCCGCCCAAATACAGATATTGCGCCCCATCAAATTCATGGGTTGAGATGGTTAGTTTGGGTTTGCTGCCAGTTCCGAGTTGGTGACCGAATACTTTTGGAATGGGTTGAGCAAGTTTGCAGACTGCCATTGCAAGGGGGCGTCGTTGCATGACTGGATAGTCTCCCGGAAGCCCCGACAAGAGCCTTTCTGCTCCTTCACCAGCAGTCAAAATGACGTCTCCATTGATTTGGCCAGCAGTTGTTTCGACACCAACGATCTTATCGTCTTGCATGAGAAGCTGTGTTACTTCGGCTTGGAAGACCTGTCCATCTAAAATTTCGGCAAATGCGTGTACCAACGTGTCGAGCTTCAATACGGGTTCTGACAATCGATAGAGATGGCCTTTGAAATGAGGATGATTAAATGCCGTCTCGGATTGCGGATCAATGCGCTCCATACGAGATCGCATGGCTTTGCTTGCGAAGAATCCCACAAGATTCGCAGCAATTGATTCGACAGACCACAGCAGCTGATCGTCTCGTTCGAGTTGAACACGGCTTAGGTCAACCGTTCCCTCGCCTTTAAGAGCCTGTTTCCAGCGTGCGGGCATGGCACCAATTTCGCTGGCTGCTTTGGTTAACAGTCCATCAAGTGCATACTTAGTCCCACCATGAATCATGCCTTGGCTTGCTAGGGTTTGACCTTGGCCAAGTGCACTTTTTTCGATAACACAGCATGGAATATTGCGCGCTTTCAGTTCCGCTGCTAACCAGAGGCCAGAAATTCCGCCACCGACGATGATTTTCATGCAGGCATGCTAGCATCTTCAATTATGGGACGACATCTGTATTCACTGCTCTTGCTACTTTGCACACCACTGCTCATTGCGCATGTGGTTCGCAAGTACCGTCGAGAGAATCAAGACCCGATGGTCAGTCATAGGCTGGGGGCGCACCTTCCTGATCAGATGGACGGGTGTGTTTGGATTCATGCGTGTAGTCTTGGTGAGGCTAAAGTTGGACTAGAGCTTGCGCGAACGCTCATCGAACATGACGCGTCCCTGCGTATTTTGACGACGGCCACGACGCCAGCTGGACTTAGCGTTTTGGCTCGGAGTGAATTCGCGAACCATGTATTTCCTTGGGACTTTTCGTGGATTTGGTCTCGATGGTTATCCAAACTTCGCCCAAGGGCATTGATCGTTATTGAGACCGAACTATGGCCTAATTTAGTTGCCGCATGTCATAGGGCGGCTGTCCCTGTGATTCTTGCGAATGGACGGCTGAGTGATCAATCAGTTCGAGGATATCAGCGGTTTGGCTGGGTATCGCGACCGATGTGGTCCAAGGTTTCACGCGCTCTCATGCAATTTGAGGGTGATGCCCATAATGCGCACACTCTTGGGGTGCCGGCCCATGCGATTTCAGAAGTTGGATCCATTAAACTTGACCAACCTGCTCCTCAAATTTCTCGAGACCGAGCGAATCAGATCAGTGAATGGAAACGAAGTCATATTTTAGTCTGCCTGATGAGTAGCCATGCCGATGATGATGTGCTCTTTGTATCCTGGGCTAGGCAACACCCTCAATTACGGCTATTGATTGTGCCTCGACACCCCGTTCGAGGACCTGAAATCAAGACGTTGGCTGATGCTGAAGGGGTCCATGCATCGCAAGTCTCCGGTGAGATTCAAGATGAGGCTCAAATCCTGATCGGTGACACTTTTGGAGACATGGGAGCGTATCTTTCTGAGTCTGATGTCATTGTGATTGGTGGCAGCTTTTCGGGAAAGGGAGGTCAAAACCCGATTGAGCCCGCGCTGCTGAGTAAGCCGCTTGTTGCGGGGCCATCCATGCATAACTTTCAGGCGATTAGCGTTGGTTTAGAAGCTGCGGGTGCTTTCCTTCGCACAGATGCTGAGCACCTCTCTCAATCTATTGATGAGGCACTCGCGACAGCTCATGCGATGGGGCGCGCCGCAAATGCTTGGGTCGAAGCAAATCGCGGCTCAACAGAGCTTCAAGTCCAGGCGATTTTGGCGGTAATCGCCGCGCATTAGCGGGCAGCTAAACGCGCTTTCGCTCGAGCTGCTGCTGCCTTCACCTGATTTGGTGCTGTTCCGCCAATGTGATCACGCGCATTCACAGATCCTTCAACGGTCAGAACCTCAAATACATCATCATGGATTAGATTGCTGAATGCTTGGAGTTCTGCAAGATCCATCTCCGAGAGATCGCGCTTGGTTTGGACGCCAAGAGCAACTGCTTGCCCCACAATTTCATGGGCATCTCGGAAAGGTAAGCCTTTGCGTACTAGGTAATCAGCCAGATCTGTTGCTGTTGAAAACCCGCGGATTGCAGAGTCTTTAAGGATGTCTTTGTTGACCAGTAATGACGGCATCATATCGGCGAAAGCGCGAAGTGATCCAAGTAACGTATCTGCGGCATCGTAAAGCGGCTCTTTGTCTTCCTGATTATCTTTGTTGTAGGCGAGTGGTTGCCCTTTCATTAAGGTAAGCAAGCTCATGAGGTGGCCAAACATACGACCTGATTTACCTCGGACAAGTTCAGGTACATCGGGATTCTTTTTCTGCGGCATGATCGAACTACCAGTACAAAACTTGTCGGGTAGATCGACAAATTGCCAAGCGGTCGAATTCCAGTTGATGAGTTCTTCTGAAAACCGTGACAGGTGCATCATTATGATGCTGGCAGCGCTCAAAAACTCGATGCCGAAGTCGCGATCAGACACAGAGTCGAGACTGTTTTCTGTTGGTTTATCAAACCCAAGGAGCTCGGCCGTGCGCTCTCGATTAATCGGATAGCTGGTGCCGGCAAGTGCTGCTGCACCGAGCGGGCATTGGTTCATACGCTGTCTGCAATCAAGCAGACGACCCACATCGCGCTCGAGCATTTCATTCCATGCGAGCATGTGGTGCCCAAAAGTTACGGGCTGTGCCGCTTGAAGGTGTGTGAAACCGGGCATGATGGTGTCCGCTTCACGCTCAGCTAATGCGATCAAACCAGTTTGGAGGCGAGATAGTTCAGATACGGCGTGATCAATGGTTCCTCGCAGCCACAGTCGAATGTCGGTGGCGACTTGGTCATTTCGAGAACGCCCGGTATGGAGCTTTTTCCCAGTGTCGCCGATTAAGTCGATGAGTCGTGACTCGATGTTCATATGCACGTCTTCACGCGCAATTGACCATGTGAATTCACCTGATTCAATTTCAGCTTCGATCTGACGGAGGCCTTCGATGATCGTGTTCCGTTCTGTGTCAGTTAGGATTCCCTGTTCAGCGAGCATCGTGGCGTGTGCGATTGATCCTTGAATATCTTCGCGGGCCATGCGTTGGTCGAATTCGACGGATGCAGTGAATGCTTGGACGAACGCATCGGTCGATTCCGAAAAGCGGCCGCCCCATAAAGCTTTGGGCGTTTCCTGACTCATAGAGACTCCTTCTGTAAGCATCCAGTATACTTTGTGTAACAAAGGACCACACATGCAAAAAACATTAACTATCGCGACAAGGAAGAGTCCATTGGCTCTTTGGCAGGCCTATCACGTTCGTGATCGCCTTCAAGCACGTTTTCCCGAATTGACAATTGAGCTCTTGGAAATGACCACACAGGGTGATGAGCGACTCGATGTGTCATTAACCAAAATCGGGGGTAAAGGAGTCTTCGTCAAAGAATTAGAGACGGCTCTCTATGACGGCCGAGCAGACCTTGCTGTGCATTCATTGAAAGATGTACCGATGCAGCTTCCCGGTGGTCTGGATTTGTGTTGTTTAACTGCACGTGAAACGCCAACAGACGCAGTGGTTCACCGTGCTGGGACAACTGCATGGGCTGGTTTTGCTGATATTCCTCGGGGCGCACATCTTGGCACCTCAAGTTTGAGACGTATTGCTCAAATTCGAGCGTTACGACCAGACCTCAAGCTATCCGCAGTCCGAGGTAATTTAGGTACGCGTCTGAAGAAACTCGATTCAGGTGAATTTGATGGCCTCGTTCTCGCGTCTGCTGGCCTTAAGCGCCTTGAGCTAGGTGATCGCATCGCATTTGAGACAGCGCCGGAGGAGATCTTGCCTGCATGTGGTCAGGGTATTCTGGGAATTGAGATCCGCGAAGATGATTCGGCAACCCGTGAAATTGTGATGACATTACAAGATGCTGATGGTGAAACTGCTGGGCGGGCGGAACGTGCTTTGAATCGTCATTTGAACGGTGGTTGTCAGGTGCCGATCGCAGCCTACGCAATTGAGCGCGACGGGCAGTTGTGGTTGCGCGCATTAGTAGGTTCAGCGGATTGCGGAACACTTCTGAAAGCAGAAGGTTTGGCTCCAATCGATGATGCTGAGAGCCTCGGAATTCTTGTCGCAAAAGATCTGATTTCGCAGGGGGCGAGAGAGCTCCTTGCTCAAGCGGGGCCATATTGAAACTTTGGTTAAACCGGCTTCCTTCGGCATTTCCACGAGTCGTTGAGGCGTTCGTTGATGCTGGATTTGAGGTGATTGCACTTCCGTGTGCCCAATCGTATCCGCTGGACGTCTCGTTGGACCCTGCAATTGTCGATTTCGATCGGTTTGATCATGTCGTTGTGACTTCTCCCGAGTCTGCTCGATTGCTGATCGATGCAGTACTCTCACGTTGGGCACAATGGCCAGCTGAGCAACAATTTTGGGCAGTGGGTCTCGGAACAGCTGAAGTCCTCGAGTCTGAGTTGAATTCGGTTAGGACAGCTTTAAGCCCAGGCTCTGAATCACTTATTCAATTAATACGGGCTGAAATCCGGCCTGAGAACCGATTGTTGATCGTCAGTGGAAAGGGCTCCGGTCGTCAATTCTCTGAACTGAATCTGCTTTTACTAGATCCTGTTGCCCATCTAGAACTATTTGAGTTGGTTCCTCACATTGATTTAGGGCCTCAAAATTTAAATGCGATTGGTGGAATTGTGCATGGATCGGCTGTTCTGCTCGATGCTTTTTTACAACAGGCAGATACGTATGGTTTGAAAGTATTGGATTACCTGCATTTTGTGACAAGTTCTGCCGCGAAAGCACAATTACCTTGTGGAAGCCGGTATTATCAAATTAATTCGCCGACACCAGATGAAGTTCGATGGGCGATGCAAGGAGAGCCGAGTGTCAAAGACTGAAGCAAAAACACCTGAAGTCGCTGAGGAACTTGTTGTCGATGAACAGGCCGAGTCTGACGAGGTAACGGCCGACCATCCCAATCACCCGCAAGCAGCACGATCAAATGGCTGGTTCGCTATTGTATTGAGCATTATCGCAACATGCGCTGTCGGTGTTGGGAGCTGGTTTGGTTGGCATGAGCTGCAATCGATTCTTCGCGCCACACAGTCGTTAGATGACTCGGTCCAGGCCTTGAATACACAAATTGCGCAGTTGGAGAGGCTTGAGGCAGCCACTCGCAGACTTGATGATCAAATTCAGCAACTCGAAACGGATGTAGGGCGCGCGGATACTCGCAATCAGTCAGTGATCGATCGAGTTGAGATGGTCGCAGAGGAGCTTGCTAAGGCGCAGGTGGATACTCGAAGCAGTTATGTTTTGGCAGAAGCAGAATATCTTTTAAAACTCGCCGATCAACGACTCCTAATAGAGCGGAACCCAGAGACAGCTGTGAATTTAATGCGCACTGCTCAAGCACTACTTGGTCAGTTACAAGATGGTCGATTGTTGTCTGTGAGAGAGCGTTTAGCGCAAGATTTACAGTCTTTGTCTGCGATTCAGTCGGTCGATGTCTTAGGCATTCAGGCTGAGTTACTCGCTTTAGACCCTGTGTTGGATGATTTGCAGTTACCTGTGCGCAGCTTGGCTCCAGAGAGAGAGTCGGAAGCGACTGTCGATGTACAACAATGGCTTGGTGGTCTGTCCGAGTTTATTCGAATCCGCGAGGTAAACGCGCCGATTACGCCGCTTGTTTCGGCATCGGATGCCGGACGTGCACGGGAGGTTCTTCGCTTGAGTCTTGAGCAGATTAAGGTGGCATTGATTCGTGAAGATCAGGCCCTTTTCGATGCAGGCCTTGCTCAGGCGAAACGTTTATCGATGCACTTTTTCGATGTGACAGAAGGTGCTGGACTGAAAGTGATGACGGTTCTTAGTTCACTTGAAGGGACAC
>JAYNIS010000037.1:0-9226 GCA_038109325.1 Gammaproteobacteria bacterium
CGTGCGATTGTGCGCGCGTCGCCGTAGCCATCAGCAATCATCCACTTCAAGAGGGTGATGTTTGATTCGAGGTATTCGCGAATTGGCGCCTCATCCAGCTTGATCGTACAACCACCGGCTGAGCGCTCAGCAGATGCGTCTGATAGCTCGAATGCTTGCTCAACAGTCAATGTTGGCAGGCCTTCAATTTCCAGAACTCGGCCTGAGAAGATATTTTTCTTGCCTTCTTTACCAACAGTCAACAAACCACATTGAATGGCTGCGTAAGGAATTGCGTTGACCAAATCACGGAGTGTAATACCTGGCTGCATTTGTCCCTTAAAACGCACCAATACCGACTCAGGCATATCCAATGGCATCACCCCTGTTGCTGCAGCAAATGCGACGAGGCCTGAGCCACCAGGGAATGAGATACCAATTGGGAAACGTGTATGAGAGTCACCACCGGTACCAACTGTGTCCGGGAGCAACATCCGGTTCAACCACGAGTGGATGATACCGTCGCCAGGACGGAGAGAAACGCCGCCACGGTTCATGATGAAGTCTGGTAGTGAGTGCTGTGTTTCAACATCAACTGGCTTTGGATAAGCCGCTGTGTGGCAGAACGACTGCATTGTTAGGTCCGCTTGGAAACCAAGACATGCGAGCTCTTTTAGTTCGTCGCGCGTCATTGGGCCAGTTGTATCCTGAGAGCCCACAGTTGTCATGCGAGGCTCGCAGTATGTGCCAGCGCGAACGCCTTCAACACCGCATGCTTTACCGACCATTTTCTGTGCCAGTGTGTAGCCTTTGGTTGATTCAATAGGACCTTTTGGTGTTCTGAAGAAATCAGCTGTTCCAAGTCCGAGTGCATCGCGTGCACGTGTTGTCAAGCCGCGTCCAACAATCAGTGGAATTCGGCCGCCGGCGCGAACTTGGTCGAGAATGACCTCACTCTTCAATGCAAATTCAGTAATGGTTGCACCTTGCTCGTTTGTGATGACGCCCTCGTATGGTTTGACAACGATGACATCACCTGTATTCATTTGCGTGACGTCGCACTCGATGGGTAGGGCGCCTGCATCTTCCATTGTGTTGAAGAAGATCGGGGCGATTTTTCCGCCAATACATACGCCACCAGAGCGTTTGTTTGGCACGAACGGAATGTCATCACCCATGTGCCATAGAACTGAGTTGGTCGCCGACTTACGTGAAGAACCCGTTCCGACAACGTCGCCAACATACGCGAGTGGGTTACCTTTTTTCTTCAGCTCTTCAATTGTTTCAAGTGGCTTATCCATGCGTGAATTGAGCATTGCTTGTGCGTGCAGTGGGATGTCTGGGCGACTCCAGGCGTCAACTGCTGGAGAGAGGTCATCGGTGTTTGTTTCACCAGGAACCTTGTACACAGTGACTTTGATTTCAGTAGGTACTTCAGGCTTAGTCAAAAACCATTCTGCGTTTGCCCATGATTCCATGACTTCTTGCGCCAGTGGATTGCCTGCTTGACGCTTTTCTTCCACATCGTGGAACGCATCAAACATTAATAAAGTGCTCTTGAGCGCTTCTGCCGATGTCTTTCCGACTTCGGCATCGTCAAGCAATTCAACCAATGGTGGGATGTTATAGCCACCGAGCATGGTCCCCAGTAGTCGTGTCGCTTCGACGCGAGAAATCAGACCGCATTCAGTGTTGCCTTTTGCTACATCGGTCAAGAAAGCGGCCTTGACGTAAGCCGCCTCATCGACGCCCGCAGGAACGCGGTTTGTTAATAAATCCAATAGAAATACTTCTTCGCCAGAAGGTGGGTTTTTCAGAAGTTCTACGAGTCCAGCAACTTGGTCAGCGCTGAGTGGTTTAGGCACGATACCTTCAGCGGCACGTTCCTCGACATGTTTGCGGTATTCTTCAAGCACAATCATCGTCCTTGTTTAGGTTGAATTGAGCGCGGTGGTTGGATCCTTTTGGGAACCGGGTCACGGCGCGCCGGGAGGCGAGAGCTTAGCAAAAAAATCGAGAAGTCTGCGTCCATACTTGGTCGCAGACTTCATTTTTTGTCAGTTTTCGATTGGGAAGGCTGGAAGTGTTGCCTTGGTCATCTGACGGAGGCAACGAATGACCTGGCAACTATAGCCGTATTCATTGTCATACCAGACATAGACGACACAGCTGTTATTGCCTGTCGCGATGGTCGCGAGGCCATCGACGATGCCGGCTGCCCTTGATCCGACAAAATCTGAGCTTACAGCTTCGGGTGAATCTGAGTAATCGACTTGCTTTTGTAATTTCGAGTGAACCGCAATATGACGCAGGTAATCGTTGAGCTCATCTTTCTCAACAGGCCTGTCAAGGTTCAATTTCAAAATCGCCATGGAGACGTTTGGGGTCGGAACACGGATCGCATTACCGGTGAGCTTTCCTTTCAATTGAGGCAGTGCTTTGGCGACAGCCTTAGCTGCGCCAGTTTCAGTGATCACCATGTTCAAAGCAGCTGCGCGGCCGCGACGGTCACCTGAGTGGAAATTGTCAATCAAGTTTTGGTCGTTGGTGTAGCTATGCACAGTCTCAACGTGACCGTTTTGAACGCCATATTTTTCGTCGATAGCAGCCAAAACCGGTGTGATGGCGTTGGTTGTGCAACTTGCGGCAGAAATGATCGCATCCGAGTCTGTGATTTCGTCATGGTTGACACCATGCACAATGTTTTTCAATTCACCTTTACCAGGTGCCGTCAGCAGAACTCGGCTCGCACCTTTCGACCCTAGATGTTGCGATAATCCTTCGCGATCGCGCCATTTGCCAGTGTTATCAACGACCAATGCGTTATCGATACCGTATGCGGTATAATCGACCTCAGACGGGCTTGATGCATAGATGACTTGGATACGCTGACCGTTGGCAATAATGGCATCGCTATCGTGGTCGACAGTGATTGTGCCATCAAATGAACCATGGACTGAGTCGCGGCGTAGTAAGCTCGCGCGCTTCATCAGGTCATTGTTACCGTTCTTGCGAATCACAATTGCGCGGAGGCGAATTGCTTCTTTGGATCCTGATTTTGCGATGAGCTCCCTTGCAAGTAGTCGACCAATCCGGCCAAAACCATACAGAACGATATCTGTTTTTTTGCTTCCAGACGGTGCTTCTCCAGTGGCTCCTTTCAGTTCATCCGAGACGTAGTCGCTGAGGTTACGGCCAGCGCCAAAACGGCGAAAATTCACAGCCAGTTTACCGATGTCGACGTGGCATGGATTCAGGTCTAACTTGGCGACCTCGAGTAGGACGTTACGTGCTTCTTCAGCAGATAATTCTTCGTTTTCAACTTGGCGTGCAAAACGGCAGCATTTGATGATGTTGATGACGGTACGGTTGTTAAGCAAACGTCCGAAGATTGATGTCTCAATCGCTTTTTCACGGAAAAGACGTCCGATGATCGGCATCATTTCTTCGGCAGCGGCGATTTTGCTGTTCCAGTCTTCCATGGACTCGTTGAGAAGATCCAGTGACATAGCGTGTCCTCCGTAAAATCCTGAGCCGCGATTGTGAATGTTCGGTACGCCTAAAATCAACTGATTTAAAAATAATGTTTTAAAAATGACCGTAATATTAATTTTGGTCACAAAATAATTTTTCGCAGTGCACGATTGTTTTTTGAAGCAAAGTCCTAACACTTAACCAGTCAATAAAATAAGAGATCGGTCTTCGGTATGCAAACGCGAGTACCCACCCCTTGTGTTGGGCTTTGTTCGACAACCTATGGAGATTCAGTGTGTCGTGGATGTAAGCGGTTTGCACATGAAATTGTCGATTGGAACCGGTATGAGGATGAGAAGAAAGCCGCAGTGCTGACTCGGCTGACACAGCTAATGTCGTCAGTCGTCAGTCGGTATGTCCTGGTCACTGATTCAGACATGTTGAAAGCCTCACTTGATAGCCATGGTTTGCGTTATCGGAAGGATCAGCCTCCAGAATGCTGGGCGTATGACTTATTTAGACAGACGCGGGGGCAGTTTGCACGCCTGCAGGATCTTGGATTAGCGAAACTTCCAGAGGCCGACTCACTGTCAAACCGAGATATATGGGATGTCATGAATTCTGAATATCTCGCTGTCTCAGAAGGCCATTATGAGCGGTATTTTAGACAACCTCTAGCTTTTGACTAATCCTTCAAGCCTTCGTTCGCTGAGTGCGGTATTCTAAGCCGCCACAGGAGGTCCATGTGCAATACCCAACCATTGAATCAACACTCGGAAATACGCCACTTGTGCGTTTGCAGCGCCTCAATGAGGGGCTCGCGCCTGATGTCACGGTCCTTTGCAAGATGGAAGGCAACAATCCTGCAGGCTCGGTCAAAGATCGACCGGCGTTCTATATGATCCAAGGTGCTCAAGCGCGTGGGGAAATTCAACCTGGAGATCACTTGATTGAAGCAACGAGTGGTAACACAGGAATAGCGCTGGCGATGGTTGGTGCTATTCTTGGCTATCGCATGACCTTAATTATGCCGGATAACCTGTCCGATGAACGGAAGCGCGCAATGACCGCTTACGGGGCAGAGCTCATCTTAGTTTCTGAAAAAGAGGGGATGGAAGGTGCGCGTGATCTCGCACTTGCGATGGAACATGAAGGTCAGGGCCGCGTTCTGAATCAATTTGCCAACCTAGATTGTCCGCGTGCGCACTATGAGACAACCGGGCCTGAGATTTGGAAGGATACCGATGGTGGTGTCACTCACTTTGTAAGTGCCATGGGAACAACGGGAACCATCATGGGTGTCTCTCAGTTCCTTAAAGAACAGAATCCTGATGTCACGATCGTTGGTCTTCAGCCAAGTGACGGATCAAAAATTGCTGGGATTCGTCGCTGGCCGATTGAGTATCGGCCAGAGATCTTTGAGCCCTCACGTGTGGATGTCACCTTGGATATCGATCAGCATGAGGCTGAGGACATGACCAGACAGCTTGCTGCCAAAGAAGGGATTTTCTGTGGTGTCAGTGCCGGTGGTGCGGTGTCTGGAGCGTTGCGTGTTGCCCGTGAATTAACCAGCGGCGTGGTGGTTTGTATTATTTGTGATCGTGGCGACCGCTATCTGTCGACGGACCTTTTCCCGCGATGAATCAACGCACACGAAAACGCGCTCCCCGTCGTAAGCAAACCCCCGACTTCCCTATACGCATTGAAAAACTCTCGCACGAGGGACGTGGTCTAGTGCGGTGGGGCGAGCGAGTGCTGTTCGTTGATGGCGCTTTACCTGGTGAGCTCGTCGCTGTTCGGGTGACTGGGAAATCCTCACGAACTGCTGGGGGGATCGCCAAAGAAATCTTGGTGCCATCGCCCGAACGTGGACAGCCAGAATGTCCACATGCTGAGGTCTGTGGTGGTTGCTCGTTGCAACACATCCCGCATGCGGTACAGTTGGTACATAAATCGACGACGCTCGATGAGTTAATGACACGTAACGGTGTTTCGCTTGATCAAGTTCAAAGGCTTCCGACTCTTCAGGGCCCAACGCTTGGTTATCGCCGGCGCGCGCGCTTGGGTGTTCGATGGGTACATGCGAAAGATCGAGTGCTAATTGGTTTTCGTGAGCGGGGCTCGAACTTTATTGCTGACATTGATGGATGTCCTGTGTTGGACCAGCGGATCGGTCAATCACTTAGTACCTTAGAATCAACGATAGCCTCACTCTCGCAACCTGATCGCATCCCTCAGGTGGAAGTTGCCGCAGGTGATGACACCTTAGCAATTGTTATTCGACACCTCGAAACTCTGACAGAGGCTGATCGAGGCATCCTCATAAAATTAGCCCAACAGACGGGTTGGCATGTGTATTTGCAGCCGAAGGGGCCAGATACGATTACCCGGTTGTGGCCGTCTGAGGGACCCGAACGGTTAACCTATCGCATCGGTGAATTCGGTCTGGAGTATCAATTTGCGGTGACAGATTTCACGCAGATTAACGCAACGATCAATCGGGCAATGATAATCCAAGCGATCGATCTCCTTGAATTAAAGGGAACCGAGCGAGTACTGGATTTATTTTGCGGTCTCGGCAATTTTACGCTCGCCGCCGCAACGCGTTGCGCGTCAGTCGTCGGTGTCGAGGTCTCCACCGCGATGGTCGAGCGGGTCTTGCAAAATGCGCGTCATAATTCGCTGGATAACGTCCAAGCGGTGGCATTTGATTTGACTCAGTCAATCGCAGGGCAATCTTTTGCTAAGGAATCTTGGGATACGCTGATTGTCGATCCTCCACGCTCTGGTGCCAAAGAAGTGCTTGAAGATTTACCTTTAAAAAATATCGCGCGCGTGTTGTACGTGTCATGCAATCCAGCAACCCTCGCTCGAGATGCAAAGATACTTGTCGATCGCGGTTTCTCGGTGACTCATCTCGGGATCATGGATATGTTTCCTCACACCGCACATGTCGAGTCCATGGCGCTATTTGTGAAGCGAGGGGCGAATGGTTAAAGCGCGCGAACTGCATCCGATTCAGCTCGATTCAGATTTGTCCCTGGAGGATTGGGCTGAGCGATTTGCCCGCGAGGCGCACCTTGCATCTTCGGTGAAGCTTCAAAAAGCCATTGATTTGATTGAAGAGCTTGAATCTAAAGATGCGGCAGCCAAAGACTGGATAGGGCCTGATGCGCATCGGTTTGGTCTTGAGATGGCAGACATTCTATCGACTATGCCTATTGATGAAGATGCGCTGGTCGCTGCCTTGTTATATCGATCTGTCCGGATTGGTCGACTCCATTTACGTGATGTTCGCGAGGACTTCGGGAAGACTGTTGCAAAGCTGATCGAAGGTGTTCAGCAAATGGCGATCATTAGTCATACCCGTCAGGATGCTCCGAAACAGTTTTTAGGAGCTGCTGAAAATCAGGCGGATGCTGTCCGCCGGATGTTAGTCGCGGTGATCGATGATGTCAGGGTTGCTCTGATTAAGCTCGCCGAGAGGACAGCCGCGATTCGAGCGGTGAAAT
Organism: Gammaproteobacteria bacterium; assembly: GCA_038109325.1. GTDB lineage: Bacteria > Pseudomonadota > Gammaproteobacteria > Pseudomonadales > Litorivicinaceae > HIMB30. Next base: position 6,966 of record JAYNIS010000037.1, read on the forward strand.
CAGCAGATAAAGCTCGTCGGCTCAAGGTTGCTCGAGAGGTATCCGACGTTTACGCACCGTTGGCGCATCGTCTGGGTATTGGTCATCTGAAATGGGAATTAGAAGATCTCTCCTTTCGATATCTCGAAGAAGATGCGTATAAAGAGATTGCAAAGGCGCTTGCTGAACGGCGAGAAGATCGGGAACGGTACATCCAAGAATTGGTGGATTCGATTTGTGCGACTCTTACATCGCAACACATTCGGGCAGATCTCACTTGGCGTGCGAAACATATCTTCTCGATTTGGAGAAAGATGCAGCGGAAGCAAGTCGATTTCTCGCAAATCTATGATGTGAGAGCCATTCGGATTCTCGTAGATTCAGTGCGCGACTGTTATGCAGCACTTGGTCTGGTGCATGGTGCGTATAAAAGTATCCCGCATGAATTCGATGACTATATCGCGTCGCCAAAGCCTAACGGATATCGATCGCTTCACACTGCTGTCATTGGTCCGCAAGGGAAGGTCGTTGAAGTACAGATTCGTTCACAGCAAATGCATGATGAAGCGGAATTCGGGGTTTGTGCGCATTACAAATACAAGGGAACCGATACCGAAATCAGCGGTGAGGCCTACGAAGAGAAAATAGCGTGGCTGCGACAGGTTCTTGATTGGCATGATGAAGTGGGAGACCTGACAGAACTTTCTGACGCGCTCCGTCAAGATGTTCTCGAGGATAGGATCTATGTATTTACCCGCGACGGCCACGTGGTTGACCTTCCTGCAGGATCAACCCCGCTCGATTTTGCGTACAAGGTCCACACCGAAATCGGACACTCCTGCCGAGGTGCCAAAATTAATCGCAAGATTGTTCCATTAACCTATCGACTTAAAGTGGGCGATCAGGTTGATATTTTACGACAAAGCGAGGCGAGACCCAGCCGAGATTGGCTGAACCAAAGCCTCGGTTACCTGAAAACCTCGCGTGCTCGGGCGAAGGTCCAGTCATGGTTTAAGCAACTCGACCGCGGTCAAAATATTTCAGCGGGTAAGCAATTAATTGATACTGAAGTAAAGCGGCTTGCACTTGGCTTCTTTGATTTGCAAGCAGTATCTGAGGCGCTGAATCTGCAAACAAGTGAAGACTTATATGCGGCCGTTGGGGCCGGTGATGTCAGAGTCTCGCAAGTCGTTGGTGCAGTGAGCCGTCTTTCCGTAGAGACCCAGCGAGAACTTGATCTCGAACCGCGGCAAGCATCGCCTCAAGAGCGAACCGATGGTATTCAAATCTGCGGTGTCGGTAAGTTATTGACCCAAATTGCAACCTGCTGCCATCCAGTACCTGGCGACACAATCGTTGGCTTCATCACAAAGAATCGAGGCGTCAGTATTCATCGTGATGACTGCGCTAATCTCTTGAGTCTTGAAGATGTGTCCCCGGAACGGATCATTGAAGTGGCCTGGGGTGAAACCCAGATTGAAACCTACCCCGTGGATATCGAGATCAGCGCTTATGACCGTCAGGGTCTGTTGCGAGACGTAACATCAGTACTTGCCAATGAGCGCGTAAACGTGACTGGCATGCAAACTGTGACCGATGCCTCAGCGAATACTGCTCGACTTCAACTGGCGATTGAAGTTGATGGATTGTCTCAACTGTCGCATGTACTGGATCGGGTACAGCGGATTCATAATGTGATTTCGGCTAAGCGGATTCGGGCGGCATGAGTTATCAACTTTCCGATTTAGTTCGGTTAATGGAGTGTTTGCGCGATCCCGAACATGGTTGCCCTTGGGATCGTGGTCAAACCTATCAGAGCATCGTTCCGTTTACTCTGGAAGAGGCATATGAGGTCTCTGATGTCATCGAACGTGGTGTATTTGACGAGCTTCAAGGAGAGCTTGGAGATCTTTTATTCCAGGTCATTTTCTATGCGCGCTTGGCGGAGGAGGATGGCCGCTTTACGCTCGATAATGTGATCGAAGCGATCGTAACTAAATTACTCGAAAGGCATCCGCACGTGTTTCCTGATGCCACATTTGAGAGCTTCGGTGAGAGTTCGGGTGCTTCGGTTCAGACAATCAAACAGACGTGGGAAGCAAAAAAAGCAGAAGAGCGAGCGAACCGCGGACAGCTTGATCTGTTTGATGACGTACCTTTGGGGTTACCGGCATTATCTCGCGCGCAAAAAATTCAAAAGCGTGCCTTACGAGTTGGTTTTGACTGGCCATCGATTGATGGTGTATTCGACAAGGTTCATGAAGAACTGAATGAGCTACACG
>JAYNIS010000038.1:0-9010 GCA_038109325.1 Gammaproteobacteria bacterium
TTGCAGGAAAGCATGTAAAGCATATGGTTGTTGGTGATGATTTTCGGTTCGGTTGTGATCGACAAGGTGACTTTAGCTACCTCGTTCATACGGGTGAGCACCATGGTTTTACAGTTGAGCAGTCGGATACTCACCGAGTGGGAGACGATCGGATTTCATCGTCACGCATACGGCACCTCCTGAAGACATATGATTTTGATGGAGCAGCACAATTGCTTGGCCGACCGTATGCGCTTTGTGGGCGAGTCATTTACGGACAACAATTAGGGCGGAAAATCGGATTCCCGACTGCTAACATAGCGCTTTCCAATTCACCGCCACTTCACGGTGTGTTTGGTTGTACGGTTGAGCTTCCTGAAGGACGGATCGTCACTGGGATTGCTAACATTGGTTTTCGCCCAACCGTCTCTGGCCAGAAGGTCAGTTTAGAAGTGCATTTGCATGAGTTTACTGGGGAGTTGTATGGTCGCACATTGATCGTGACTCCACGGGTATTTATTCGCGCTGAACAAAAATTCGAAAGCATCGATGTTTTGACCGCACAAATTCGGGTCGATAACGCAAAGGCTTTGGAATTACTAAGCGTATTAACTGGATCTGAAACTGAATGACTGATTACAAACAGACGCTAAATCTTCCTGATACTGAGTTTCCAATGCGTGGGAACTTGGCAAAACGTGAGCCTGATATGTTGGCGTCATGGATTGCGGATGATTGGTACCAACAGATCCGGGACGCCCAGTCGAATCGTGATAAGACCTTCATCTTGCACGATGGTCCCCCATACGCAAATGGCGATATCCATATCGGTCATGCGGTCAACAAAGTGCTAAAAGACGTTATTGTCAAAGCCAAAGGTTTGGCAGGATATAATGCACCTTATGTTCCAGGTTGGGACTGTCATGGGTTGCCAATCGAGCACAAAGTTGAAACAACGATCGGCAAAATCGGTGACAAATTCCAATCTGCGAGTGAATTTCGAAACGCCTGCCGGGAATACGCAGCTACGCAAATTGAGCGACAGAAAGTCGATTTCAAACGCCTTGGTATTTTAGGTGACTGGGATAATCCTTACCTGACGATGGATTACAAAGTTGAGGCGGATATCGTTCGATCGTTGGGACGGATAATCAAGAATGGTCATTTCCATCAAGGCGCAAAGCCTGTCTATTGGTGTATGGATTGCGAAAGTGCTTTGGCCGAAGCTGAAGTGGAGTACCAAGACCATAAAACGTGGACTGTCGACGTCGCGTTTCCGATTCAAAACGCCGATCAGATCGAAAGTGCTTTTGGTGTGCCCCCGGACATTGCCGCTGCTGCCTCAATGGCGATATGGACAACGACGCTTTGGACGCTTCCGGCTAACCAATTTGTCGCAGTCAACGCTGAGCTCCCATATGTGCTAGCGCGGTTTGAAAAGGATGGCACAACGTGGACTTTGGTTTTGGCTGAAGGACGTCTCGAGGCATTGTCCGAGCGTTATGGCATTGATGAATTCACGATTCTTGGCAAAACCACTGGCGATACCTTGGCTGGGATCCAATGCGAAGCACCATGGGATGAGCGGATTGTTCCTGTTGTCACAGGCGAGCATGTGACTCTCGAAGCAGGTACAGGTGCCGTACACTCAGCGCCTGCTTATGGTCTTGAAGATTTCAATGCGGCCAAAGCGCTCGATCTTGAGTTGTTAACACCTGTGCGTGATGACGGGACTTTTGCTGATTCAGTGTCTGTCGTTGCGGGCTTGCACGTTGAAAAAGCAGGTCCAGTCATTTCAGAGTTTCTGGCTGAAAAGGGACGTTTGGTTCATCAAGCGAAGCTTGAACATTCCTATCCACATTGCTGGCGTCATAAAACACCAGTGATTTATCGTGCGACCCCGCAATGGTTCATTCGCATGCAAGGCGAAGGCCTCTTAGAAACTGCGCGCGAAGCTGTTGAATCGCACATTCATTTCACGCCGAGCTGGGGTAAGAACCGCTTGGCTGCGATGCTTCAAGACCGACCTGATTGGTGTATTTCACGGCAGCGGAATTGGGGCGTCCCGATCACTGTGTTCGTGCATAAAGAAACGAGCCAATTGCACCCTGAGACAGAGGCACTCTTTGAAAAAATCGCGGCCAAAATCGAAGAGGGTGGTATTAACGCGTGGTTTGATCTCGAGCCGAGAGAGTTGCTTGGTGATGATGCCGCTGACTACCGTAAAGTCACGGATGTACTCGATGTTTGGTTTGATTCTGGCACAACCCACGCATCGGTTCTCGGGCGTCGCGATGGCCTTCGCTTCCCTGCTGATTTATATCTTGAAGGATCTGATCAGCATCGGGGTTGGTTCCAGTCATCGCTGCTGACGTCTGTCGCGATTCATGGTCGTGCACCTTACGAGGGATTATTGACTCACGGGTTTACTGTGGATCAAGACGGCAGAAAGATGTCGAAGTCACTCGGTAATGTGATTCCGCCACAGGATGTGATGAATACCCTCGGCGCTGACATTTTACGTTTGTGGATTGCTTCAACTGACTTTACCAAAGAGATGACGGTGAGTCATGAAATTCTCAACCGAACATCAGACACCTATCGCCGAATCCGTAATACGTCGCGATTCCTGTTGGCAAATATGGCTGGGTTTAATCCAGAAACCGATCAGGTTGGGATGGATGATTTGGTATCACTCGACGCAGAAATGATCCGCCGCACAACGGTGCTTTCAGAAAAGATTATTGGACACTACGAGCGTTATGAATTTTCTGAGGTAACTCAATCTCTCCATCACTTCTGCGTTGATGACCTCGGTGGTTTTTATCTCGATATCATCAAAGATCGACAATACACGCTCAAAGCAGAGAGTCATGCCAGGAAGAGCTGTCAGACGGCGATGTACTGGATTACAGATGCACTTGTTCGCTGGATGGCGCCGATCTTGTCGTTCACTGCGCAAGAGATTTGGGAAGCCATGCCTGGGACGCGTCCACATTTATTCGTATTTGCGGTAACGGAAGCTGAATTGCCAGAGGCAAGAGGCCGCGCGACAGTGGATTGGGCTTTGATTCAGTCGGCTAAAGAGGCTGTCAACCAAGCCATTGAAGCGGCGCGAAATGATGGGCTCGTCAAAGGGACATTGTCTGCAGAAGTTGCGTTGTATGCCGATGGTCCAGTGTTTGAAGCATTGGCCACTTTGGGTGATGAATTACGATTTGTCACGATTACCTCTGAAGTTTCCTTGCACAAATTGTCCGATGCGCCAAGCGGTGCTCTGACTCATACCGCATGCCCACAGTTATCGGTCGTCGTATCAGCGACCTCATCTGAGAAATGTGAGCGGTGTTGGCACCACAGACCGGATGTCGGCACTGTCAGTGAGCACCCAACGTTGTGTATCCGGTGTGTTGATAACGTTGAAGGTTCAGGCGAAGAGCGAACCTTTGCATGAGGCTTGATTTCGCACTGGTGATGGGGGTGATTTTCCTGGTCGACCAGTGCACCAAGCTATTGGCATCCACATATCTGAATTACGCTGAGCCAGTTGGTTTGCTGCCGTTTTTATCATTCACGTTATTGCACAACACTGGCGCAGCATTCAGTTTTCTCGCAGATGCCGGTGGTTGGCAACAGTGGTTGTTTCTGGTTTTGGCTGTTGGTGTATCTGCCTACTCAATCTGGTCATTGCGCGATCCAGAGTTATGCGGATGGATGCAAGCAGGATTTGTACTCTTAATTCCAGGGGCAATCGGTAATGCGGTTGACCGTGTGGCATTTGGCTATGTGGTGGATTTTTTACATTTCCATTGGGGAAATTGGTCGTTTCCGGCCTTTAATGTTGCTGATACAAGCATTACGTTAGCAGCAGGTTGTTTATTAATTGGATGGTATGTAGATGCTCGACATCGGCCCAAATTGCAAAGTTGAACTACATTTTTCACTAAAACTCGCAGATACCGGCGAATTAGTGGATTCAACGTTCGAAAAAAAGCCCGCTGAACTTGTAATCGGTGATGGTAACTTGCCAGCAGCTTTTGAGTCGGCGATTCATGGTATGAAGGCGGGTGAGCGCAAAATCGAAAGGATCGAACCGAAAGACGGTTTTGGTCAGCACAACCCATCCAATGTGCAAAGAATTCCCAGAGATCAATTTGATCCATCGGTCGAGTTATCAGAAGGCCTAGTTGTCAGTTTCCAAGATAAAGCGAAATCTGAACTACCCGGTGTCGTCGCCGCCATCGATGACAAAATGGTCACCGTTGATTTTAACCATCCGCTTGCAGGCCGTGATCTCGATTTTGAGGTCGAAATTTTGTCAGTAGCCCCAGCGGAGACACATTAATGCAAGTCACACTCGCGAATCCTCGCGGTTTCTGTGCTGGTGTCGATCGAGCGATCGATATCGTGAATCGAGCACTCGAAGTGTTTGGTGCGCCTGTCTATGTCCGTCATGAGGTGGTCCACAACAAAACCGTGGTTGATGATTTAAGGGGTCGTGGAGCCATTTTTGTGGATGAACTCGATGAGGTCCCCAATGACACCATTGTTATTTTTTCTGCGCATGGTGTCTCGCGCGCGGTCCAAGAAGAGGCTGCTCAGCGTCAATTGAAAGTCTTTGATGCGACCTGCCCTTTGGTCACAAAAGTTCATATGGAAGTCATTAAGTTTTCCAAAGAAGGGCGCGAGTGCATTTTGATTGGGCACGCAGGGCATCCTGAGGTCGAAGGAACCATGGGTCAGTTCGATACCTCAAATGGCGGAATTATGAAGCTTGTGGAAGACGAGGATGATGCACGCACAGTGCAGATTGATGATCCAAAGACAGCATCCTTTGTCACTCAAACCACCTTGTCGATGGACGATACAGCGCGCATAATCGAGATCTTGCGTGAGCGTTTTCCTGAGATCCAAGGGCCACGGAAAGATGACATTTGTTATGCGACACAAAACCGTCAAGATGCGGTGAAACGTTTGGCAACTGCACACGATCTTGTGTTGGTGGTCGGTTCTCCGAATTCTTCGAACTCGAATCGATTACGAGAACTCGCTGAGCGCTTGGGTTCGCGATCCTATCTGATTGATGGTCCCGAACAAATTGACCCTGCTTGGATCGATGAAGCATCGGCGATCGCTGTGACTGCGGGAGCATCGGCGCCTGAAAATGTGGTTCAAGCAGTGTGTCACCGGCTGCAAGAGTTGGGTGCAGACACAATCTCGCAAGAGCGAGGTGTCGATGAATCGATTCAATTTTCTCTACCTAAGGAATTGAGACTCCGTTCGGTCGACTAGCACCGAAGTCCAATCTCACTCCTTTTGAAAGTGCTGCGAGTAAAGAGATCAATTGCATAGTCAGAGTGAAGTTGGTTCTGACGAAATGGCTTGTGCGTGCGATAATTCATCCATGGTGCAAACAAAGACTTCCCCGTGTGATGTATTAATAATTGGCGCAGGTGTCATGGGCATGCTGTCTGCTTGGGAGTTAGCCGAAGCGGGTCAGCGAGTTGTGATACTTGATAAGGGCCAGGCCGGACTCGAGGCCTCCTGGGCCGGTGGGGGGATTATTTCTCCACTCTATCCTTGGCGCTATGCTCCACCAATTACTGCATTAGCCACTTGGTCACAAAATACGTTTCCTGAATTGATCGTCCGATTACGTGATTTGACGGGCATCGACCCAGAGCTTCTATCGAATGGCTTGTTGGTCACAGCAACTCATGAGCGTGAAGACGCTCTCGCTTGGGGAGCGGGTTTGTCGCGAGCGGTTGTCGAAATTACTGATGATGAGGCTCGAGCTTTGGAGCCGAATGTTCAACTCGATGAAACCCCCTTATGGATGCCTGGCGTGTCGAGCGTTCGGAATCCACGGATGGGCCAAGCCCTAAGACAAGTCTGTATGCACCACCCGCGAATTCAGCTCATTGAGCATCATGAAGTTCAAGTGGCAGGTAGTTTGGAGTCACCTGTGGTCTTAAGTCTTGGTGAGCAATTTGTCGCAGATCGAGTCGTGCTCACGACGGGAGCTTGGACTGGAGGGCTGTTATCGGGATTGGATCTTGCTTGTCCAATCAAACCAATGAAAGGCCAAATGCTTTTGTTTAGCCCCTGTGGGCTTGTCAGTCGTGTGGTCTTGGCCAATGGTCGCTATGCAATTCCACGTGCGGATGGACGTATTGTGTTTGGATCGACACTTGAAGATGTGGGCTTTCAGCGAACGCCAGACCGAGACGCATTTGAATCGCTCTATACATCAGCGCTCACCATGATACCTGCGTTACAGGATGTGGAGTTGGAGGCCCAGTGGGCTGGCTTTCGTCCGGGTTCGCCTAAAGGAATGCCTTGGATCGGGTCGCTTTCAGATCGGCTATGGGTGAATTCGGGGCACTTCAGAAACGGTGTGGTCTTGAGTCCTGCCTCCAGCCGACTATTATGCGATCTCATGATGGATCGAACGCCAATTGTTGATCCGGCACCCTATCAACCTCGGAACACACTATGACGCAAAATTCTCGTATTCGACTGCTCCAAATGGACGCTGTTGTTGGCGGCTTTGAAGCGAATTTACAGAAGCTAGCGGACGCAGCAGAGGCTGCTAAAAGAGATGGTGTATCTATTTTAATAGCGCCTGAGCTCGCGCTCACTGGATATCCGCCTGAAGATCTTTTGTTGCGTCCAGCGCTGATTGATAAGTTAAACGCATCTGAATCCAGATTGTGTGAGATCAGCCGAGGTATCACGCTCTGTGTTGGTGCGCCGAGCGAACTTGCTCGTGATTCCAGCACATGGGATCTTGGTAACAACGGTGCGCGTCTAGTATCGCTTCGGAACAGTTTGCTTGTGTACAAAGATGGTGTCCGATTGACTGCGTATCACAAACAATCATTGCCCAACTATCAGGTATTTGATGAGCGTCGCTATTTCGTTGCGGGCTCTGTGCCTCAGGTATGTGAAATTGATGGGGTGCGAATTGGTCTTCTTGTGTGTGAAGACGTTTGGGTTCCAGAAATTGTGGAAGCGACTTGCAAGCTTGGTGTCGATTTTATCGTTGTCGTGAACGCATCCCCCTTTGCGGAAAACAAAGTGTTTGAACGGCATGAGCATCTCACACATCGCGCGAGTACGAATCAAGTACCAATTGCTTATGTGAATTTAGTTGGCGGACAAGACGAACTGATCTTTGACGGTGGTTCATTTGCTGTGAATCAAGAAGGCCAAATCATCGCCCAAGCCAGTTTTTTCATGGAAGAAGTGCTCGATATCGTGTGGGATGGGTCAGATCTGACCGGGCAGCGTTTGGAAGATGTGCCAACGTCAGATTGGATGCTGTATCAAGCGCTTGTGACTGGTGTGCGCGATTACTTTGCAAAAACTGGTTTTAAAAAAGCGGTACTCGGTCTATCCGGCGGGATCGACTCGGCACTGACATTAGCGGTTGCCGCGGATGCACTGGGTGCAGAAAACGTTCATGCAGTGATGATGCCTTATTTGTATACGGCTGATATCAGCGTGACGGATGCTGAGCGGCAGGCTCAGATCTTGGGATGCGAATTCTCGATCGTGCCCATTGAACCAATGGTCCGTGAATTCATTCAGACCCTAAATCCCTTTTTCGAAGGGCATCCGGTCGATACCACCGAAGAAAATTTACAAAGTCGTTGTCGTGGGGTGCTACTCATGGCGTTGTCGAACAAGACCGGTGCACTCGTATTAACGACTGGTAACAAGAGTGAAATGGCAGTTGGTTATGCCACGCTTTATGGCGACATGGCTGGTGGGTACGCCGTTCTAAAAGATGTTTGGAAAACCCGGGTTTATGATCTCGCGAGATTTGTGAATCGGGATGGTGAAGTGATCCCGGAGCGTGTCATTATTCGGCCGCCGTCGGCAGAGCTGGCTCCCGGTCAAGAGGATTCAGATAGCCTGCCGCCCTATGATCGTCTCGATACGATGTTATCGCTTTACATCGAATCCGACCTGTCGCCTCAGGAAATCATTGATGCTGGCTTTGATCCCTCAGAGGTGAAGCGCATGTGCCGGTTGGTTGATATCAATGAATATAAACGCCGACAGTCAGCTGTTGGGCCGCGCGTGACTGTTCGCGGGTTTGGCCGCGATCGGAGATATCCAATCGCGAACCGCTGGTCTTTTTAGAAAAAGACCTCATTCACGACACGTGGTGCGTCAATTGCCGGCGCGTCTTCAGCTGGACGCAGTGTTGCTTGTGGGCGACGGCTTGTATCTAAGCGACGTGATTGGCTGAATGCCGAAAGGCGATCTGCGAGGCCGCCTCCGCTACCCATAAACCCGAGTGTGAGAATGCTGGTTAGGGTCTCGCCTTCTTCATACAAAACGCCGACGGCCAATCGTTGATTGCCGCGCTCTCCTGCCACGTATTCAGGGTAGTTTTCAGAGAGCACAAACAGGGCATCTTGTGACTCTTGCGGCAGACCTAATGCTTCGGACGCCAAATGCATGACTATTAGCGCATCGATCACCGCAGGTGTTGATGGGTAGCCCTCAACAACCTGGCGCGCGCGGTTTGCGGCAGCCAGATAAGCACCTTTTCTGATGTAGTAGCGCGAAACGTTTATTTCGTATTCTGCGAGCTGATTGCGGACGTAAATCAAACGGAGCATCGCATCTTCGGTAAATTCACTATCTGGATAACGTTCGAGTAAATGTTTGAAATCATCGATAGCATCGCGAGCGCCACCGATATAACGACCTGTTTCATCGCCAGGAAGATAACGCGATACCATCGAGTCATTGGATGCATACGATGACAGACCCTTCATGTACTGTGCATAGTCTGCTTCGGGATGATCTGGATTGAGGCGGATAAATCGATCGGCAGTCAGTCGAGCAAGCTCGTACTTTGATGATTTGAAATAGGCATAAACCAGATCCAATTGCGTTCCATCAGCGTATTGGCCGAATGGGAAGCGACGATCAAGTTCTTCAAGTGATGTGATGGCCTCAAGATATCGACTGCCATCCATGTGCCCTTGTGCTTCTTCCCACAATTGGCGTT
>JAYNIS010000039.1:0-8895 GCA_038109325.1 Gammaproteobacteria bacterium
CTATCAGGTTGTACTTCAAAGTTAATTTGATCAACACGGGCAACAACAACTGAATCGCTGGTTGGCGCGACAAAGGTTGATGAACGTCCCTCGCTTGGCGCTGATGCGGCAAACGCTACTGCCAGTGTGTCTCGCTCAAGCGATTCGTTACCATTCCGACTAATGTCGGTAAATGCTTGAACGTCAAAGCCCGAAGCCTCAGGTGGCAGATCGAGCTTTCCAGCTTGCCAGTGAGCCTGCACCGCTCTAGCCACCGCATTTACTTCTTTAGTCGCTTTTTGTGCCTTAACGAGGTCTATGATTTCTTCGCGAACTTCATTAATTGGACGTACAGTTTTTGGCTCATATGACTTCACTCGAAAAGTCATCCAGACTCCTGGTTCAACCTCAAAGACCTCGGCGTTAAGCTCGCCACTATACAGTTTCTCGTTAAATGCTCGACGCAAAACCGCTTCCTGGGCCATTAAGCCTTGTGCGGTCGAACGATTAAACAATTCAGTCGACCGGATCTGAACTCCATAGGTAGTATTAAGTTCTTCAAGCGTTCCACTGAATGCGATATTTGAAAATTCCTCAAGCGAGGTCGATAGAAGACGAGCTGCTTCCCGCTCTTCGAGTTCGACTCGCAGCCGAGGCGCGCGCGCTTCAAACGTCTCGACCGGTCGGGATCTCGTTTCTAACAACTCAATGATGTGATACCCGTACTGCGTTTCAATAGGCTCTGAAGCGGTATGGACAGCTAATTGGTCAAGTGCGGCCTCAAATTCAGGCGCAAATGTACCTTTAGGAGCAAAGCCAAGGTCACCGCCTGTCTCACGGCTAGCAATATCGTCGGAGTACTGTCTCGCCAGTTCTGTGAAGTCCGCTCCACTATCTAACTGCTGCTTCAACTCATTGGCTCTCGTAAGCGCATCAACAGAACCTGCCACTAAGATATGTCGTGCACGCCGCTCCGCATCATTTGCAGCAGTCGCTGCTTCTGAATCATATGCTGCTCGGACATCATCATCAGTAATCGCCGCCTGATCCTGAAAATTGGTTGCGCTTAATAACACATAGTCCAGTGCAACCGACTCTTCGGTAACGAATGAATTCTTGTTAGCTTCGTAATAGGCAACCACGTCATCCTCTGACACAGTAACTTGATCAAAAAATCGCTCAGAAGCAATGACAACCAGCTCACCTGAACGTGTGTGATTTTGGAGTGCATGCAGGCGCTCAAGTTCAGATGGCGTCACGATAATCGAATTTTCAATCGCTCCCTTCACCTGATACTCAATCAAATTACGCTTCAACTCTTCACGAAATCCGAGCCTTGACATGCCCATTCGGCCGATCGCTTGATCAAATAGCCGTGCATCAAATCGACCATCAGTTTGGAACTGTGGAATTTCAACGATAACCTGGTCCACTAACTGATCGGTTACGCCGAATGACAATTTTTGCGAATATCGTGTCGCTGAAGCTTCCTCGATCAAAGCATTGAGAACGCTCTGTCTCAGTAGGTCCTCGTTAACTGCTCCTGGATCACCAAGGATACTCAGTAACTGCCTACGCTCCCGTTCAAGCTTCTGTACGAATCGACGCTCAGTGATTTCGATTCCATCCACTTCGGCGATCACAGTGTCACCATTACCTCCGTTGAAAAAATTGACGCCGGTGATAACAAATGTCACCGCAATCAGGCCGACAATGATTTTTGCAATGATGCCGCTCGAGTTATCACGAATATTCTGAAGCATTTTGAGTTGTAACCTATAGATTCAAAAAAGGGGCCTAGGGCCCCTTTGTAAAAAAGACATTAGTTAGCTTAGTTAACTGCGTCTTTAAGAGCCTTACCGGCCTTGAAGCCAGGAACTTTAGCCGCTGCGATCTGGATAGTAGCACCAGTCTGTGGATTACGGCCCGTGCGCGCTGCACGATCTTTCACCTGGAAAGTACCGAACCCAACCAATGACACAGTGTGCCCTTTCCTTAAAGCACCTGTCACAGCAGACAAAGTCGCATCCAGCGCTTTACCAGCATCAGCCTTAGACAAACCTGCATCAGCAGCAATCGCATCGATTAATTCTGATTTATTCACTCGTAGTACCCCTATCGTTTTTTTAAATATAGCGGCGCCTTAAACTTTCTTGTTATGAGGCAACCTCTCCACTAGCGCCTGTCAGTTATACCAAGCGTTTTCGGCCGAAACAACCTGTTAATGCGCCCTTTGTGTATTTTTTTCCTTTGATTGTTCTACTTCCGAACTATTTGTAGCCTCTGCAACGACGAATGGCTCTGGTATATAAGCCAGTGCAATATCAAAGACTTGATCGATCCAAGCAACAGGCTTGATTGCTAAATCCGCCTTCACATTATCTGGAATCTCTTTCAGATCAGGCACATTTTCTTCAGGAATAATCACGGTCTTGATTCCGCCACGATGAGCAGCCAGCAATTTTTCCTTCAATCCCCCAATTTGTAGTACCTGCCCCCGAAGAGTAATCTCGCCGGTCATCGCGACGTCTGCTTTCACAGGAACATTAGCTAGGACTGACACCAAAGCAGTACACATACCGATACCAGCACTGGGGCCATCTTTAGGTGTCGCACCCTCTGGGACATGAATATGAAGATCTGTCTTTTCGTGGAAATTAGGAGCAATTCCAAGTGCTATTGCTCGACTACGTACTACTGTCATAGCTGCTTGTATTGATTCCTGCATTACATCGCCAAGAGAACCCGTGCGGATTTGCTTGCCCTTACCCGGCATTGACACCGCTTCAATTGTCAGCAATTCACCGCCGACACTTGTCCATGCTAGGCCTGTCACCTGACCAATACGATCTTCCGTCTCTTTGAGACCATAAGTATATTTTCTAACGCCTGAGAAATTTTCGAGAACATCAGGAGTAATGACCACTGTTTCACCGTCATTACCACCCACTTTCTTATGGCCCTCCTCAATGCGCTTCCGGACGACTTTTCTCGCGAGCTTCGACACTTCGCGATCAAGCCCCCGCACACCGGCTTCCTTCGTGTAATAGCGAATCAAATCTGTCAGTGTTTGATCTGGAACTTCGATCTCTTTTCTTCCGAGGCCGTTATTCTTGATTTGTTTCGGAACAAGATACTTCTTGGCGATATTTAGCTTTTCGTCCTCTGTATATCCCGGTATCCGAATAATCTCCATCCGGTCTAACAACGGCGCAGGCATGTTCATTGAGTTAGACGTACAAACGAACATGACCTCAGACAAGTCAAAATCGACTTCGAGATAATGATCGTTAAATGTATGATTTTGCTCAGGATCTAAAACTTCAAGCAAAGCTGATGCGGGATCTCCACGGTGATCCATACCCATTTTATCAATCTCATCAAGTAGGAACAGTGGATTCTTTACGCCCGCCTTTGACAGTTTCTGAATAATTTTGCCCGGCATCGAACCAATATAGGTCCGACGATGACCGCGTATCTCTGATTCGTCACGAACACCGCCAAGCGCCATCCTTACAAACTCTCGATTGGTTGCACGCGCAATTGACTCGCCTAACGATGTTTTACCCACCCCAGGTGGTCCAACCAGGCACAACACAGGGCTCTTCGATTTCTTCATGCGCATCTGGACAGCAAGGTACTCAAGGATACGTTCTTTAACTTCCTCAAGACCATAATGATCGGCTTCGAGGATATCTCTTGCCTTCAACAGATCGTGACGAACGCGCGAACGTTTTGTCCAAGGACAACCTAGTAGCCAATCTAAATAAGCTCTGACGACCGTTGCCTCAGCCGACATTGGCGACATCATTTTAAGCTTCTGTAGCTCGCTTTCCGCCTTCTCTTTGCCTTCTTTTGAAAGACCAGACTCTTCAATCCGCGTTTGAAGCGCATCGACCTCATTTGGAGTCTCGTCTAAGTCATTCATTTCCTTCTGAATAGCTTTCATTTGCTCATTCAGATAGTACTCACGCTGACTTTTTTCCATTTGCTCCTTCACGCGACCACGAATCCGCTTCTCAACCTGCAGAAGGTCGAGCTCTGATTCCATCAGGGCAACGAGATACTCAAGCCTTTCTTTCACATCGCTATGTGCGAGTAACGCCTGCTTTTCTTTGAGAGGTAGAGTGAGGTGGGCCGCCATCGTATCGCAAAGACGACCAGGCTCTTCAATACTCTGCAAAGATGCGAGAACTTCAGCCGGGATCTTTTTGGATGCTTTGACATACTTATCAAACTGATCCATCAAAACACGTAATAGCGCTTCTTGATGGTGCTCTTTCAGTGGAACAGACTCGACGATCTCAGCCTCAGCACGGTAATGATCTGCGTCGAGGTCAAAATTCGAAACTTTCGCTCGCTGGCCGCCCTCAATCAGCACCTTTACGGTTCCGTCGGGTAGCTTTAGTAACTGAAGAATTGAAGCCACCGTACCGACCTCATAGAGCTCGCCGGGTCTGGGCTCGTCTTCGCTAGCGATCTTTTGTGCGACCAGAAGGATTTCTTTACCACCATCCATGGCACTCTGAAGTGCCTTAATCGATTTTTCACGACCTACAAATAGTGGAAGAACCATGTGGGGATAGACGACCACATCCCTCAGCGGGAGTAATGGGAGGTCCAGCTGCTGGCTACTCATTGCGTGCTTCCTAAATTAATCGGCTGCGTTTGCCGAGCGTTTTTCGTCAGATGTTCCCGCGTAAATTTTTAGCGGTTCACTGTCGCCTGTAACGACACCTTCATCGATAACGATTTTCGATACATCATTATCAGATGGAATCTCAAACATGGGGTGTAAAAGGATACTTTCAAGAATCGAGCGTAATCCACGAGCACCCGTTTTACGCTCCATCGCCTTTTTAGCCACAGCGCGTAAAGCCTCGGGACGAACGTCCAGCTCGACGCCCTCCATTTCAAAAAGCTCTTTGTATTGTTTGACGAGCGCGTTCTTTGGTTCGGATAGGATCTGAATAAGCGCGTCTTCGTCCAACTCACTCAGCGTAGCAACTACGGGAAGACGACCCACGAACTCAGGAATGAGTCCGTATTTTACCAAATCTTCAGGCTCAACCTCAGCAAATGCTTCACCCACTGACTTCGATTCATTTTTCGAGAGAACTTCAGCACCAAATCCAATGCCACCCTTCTCACTACGATCACGGATAACTTTATCAAGGCCGGCAAAAGCGCCACCGCAAATAAAGAGGATGTTGGATGTATCGACCTGCAAGAATTCCTGCTGAGGATGCTTACGCCCGCCCTGCGGAGGGACCGATGCAACGGTACCCTCAATCAGCTTGAGCAGCGCCTGTTGGACACCTTCACCGGATACATCGCGGGTAATTGACGGGTTATCAGACTTGCGAGAAATCTTGTCAATTTCATCAATATAAACAATACCTTGCTGCGCCTTCTCGACGTCATAGTCACATTTCTGGAGTAGCTTTTGGATGATATTCTCCACATCCTCGCCGACATAGCCCGCCTCTGTGAGCGTCGTTGCATCAGCCATCGTGAAAGGTACGTTCAATAAACGCGCTAACGTCTCTGCCAATAGCGTCTTACCAGACCCGGTAGGGCCGATAAGGAGGATATTTGATTTACCAAGCTCAACGTCGCGAGAGCCGCGCTCACTATGGCGTAGACGCTTGTAGTGGTTATAAACCGCTACCGCAAGTACGCGCTTAGCACGATCTTGCCCGATCACATAGTCATCAAGTGTCGTTTTGATTACCTGTGGGACAGGGAGGCCATCCGACGGCCCTGCATCATCCGACTCTTGGACTTCTTCACGAATAATGTCGTTACACAAGTCGACACATTCGTCACAGATAAACACACTCGGCCCGGCGATCAGCTTGCGTACTTCATGCTGACTCTTACCACAAAACGAGCAATACAGAACTTTGCCGTTATTTTCCGATGATTGATCTGTTGTATCTGTCATGTATTCACCTATTCCGTGCCGTCAACAGTGCGCTGTCACGAACGGAAAATCAAGATCCTTTGGTCGAATCAGCTCGATGCTCTAACACATCATCAATTAGACCGTACGACTTCGCGTCCTGAGCATCCATAAACCGATCACGATCTGTATCTTTTGCAATTTGCTTGATCGTTTGACCCGTATGGTGAGCTAATTTCGCATTCAGCTTCTCTCGAATCTTTAAAATTTCCTTTGCATGAATATCAATATCGGATGCTTGCCCAGAATATCCACCCAAAGGCTGATGAATCATCATACGCGAGTTCGGTAACGCAAAACGCTTACCCTTGGCGCCGCCTGCCAAAAGAAACGCACCCATGCTGGCAGCTTGGCCAATACACAAGGTTGAGACATCTGGCTTGATGAACTGCATCGTGTCATAAATCGCCATCCCCGCAGTCACAGAACCACCGGGCGAATTGATGTATAGATGAATATCCTTATCCGGATTCTCTGACTCCAAAAACAACAACTGAGCAACAATCAGGTTCGCCATGTGGTCTTCAACCTGGCCAACCATGAAAATTACGCGTTCTTTTAAAAGTCGTGAGTAAATGTCATACGAACGTTCTCCACGAGAACTTTGTTCGACGACAATCGGAACCAAGCCTGCCATGCGTTTACCTCTAATTAGCCCTGACGACTCTTCATGACGTCAGCGTATGACATATCAATGGTCTTTACTTTCGCAGATTCAAGAAGCTTCTCCGAAACCTGCTCTTCCACTGCAAGTGCTTCAACTTGCTTCAGGTTCTCATCGTTTGAATAGTAAAAGTTCACGACCTGTTCTGGGTCGTCGTATGCCGCGGCCATTTCATCAATCAACGCTCGGACGCGATCCGTATCTGCCTGCAGTTCCAGCTTTTTCACCGTCGCACCAAGCAAAATACCGAGACGCACACGACGCTCAGCTTGCTCTGTAAATAGTTCATCTGGAAGCTGGTGTGGATCGAATTGTTGACCACCGCCAAAACGCTCGACAGCCTGATGCTTCAGAGCATGAATTTCAGACTTAATGGCTGTTTCCGGCACAGGTGCGTCTGCGTTCTTTTCAAGCAACACGTCGAATACTTTAGTCTTATTAATATTTTTTAGAGTTAATGACAGCTCACGCTCCATCTGCTCTTTCAATTCAGCCTTGAAGTCTTTTTCATCGCCAGACTCAACGCCGAACGCTTTGATGAATTCCTCATCAACCGCAGGAAGTTCGCCGCGCTCAAGCTTGGTTACTTCAATTTTGAACGTGGCCGCTTTACCCTTCAGGTTTTCAGCGTGGTAATCCCCTGGAAAGGTGACTTCGATGTCTTTCGCATCGCCCTTCTTCATCCCAACGATTCCCCCCTCAAAGCCTGGAATCATTGAGCCAGAGCCAAGAATCAATGCGTGGTCTTCACCTTTACCACCTTCAAAAGCTTCTCCATCGATGAATCCTTCGAAGTTAATGGTTACACGATCACCTTCTTTCGACGCTGCACGAGCAGACTCTTTCCAAGACTTACGTTGCTCACGTAGGGTAGCGATCATCTCTTTGATATCAGCCGCACCCACTTTGCACTTCGTTTGCTCAATCTCATCACCATCGATCAACGTAGGATCTAGTTCGGGGAATACCTCAAATGTCGCCTTGAACGAGAAATCTGAACCTTCTTCAAATTTCACATCGTCGATCTTCGGCTGACCGATTGGCTTCACGTCGTGCTCACTCAGCGCTTGCCCCAACGATTTTTCCATGAGATCTGAAGCAATTTCTTGCCGAATTGCTTGTCCGTAGCGCTGCCGCACAACCCTCGCAGGGACCTTACCCGGGCGGAAGCCGTCAATGCGCACACGCTTTGCCGTTTCTGCCAACTTGGCTTCAAATTCTGTTTCAACATCCCCGGTTGGGATAGTGATTGTAAATTGGCGCTCTAGTGCGCTCGGGGATTCCAGGACAACCTGCATGGATTAACCTCAGTCATTCAAATTCTTTGAAATTAAACGCGATAGAATACTGCTTTCAGTCGTAGCCGTACAGTGATGGTGCGGATGGAGGGACTTGAACCCCCACGCCTCGCGGCACCAGAACCTAAATCTGGCGTGTCTACCAATTTCACCACATCCGCAACAGAACGCAGAACGCGTTATGAGGCGCGGGATACTGAAGCATCTCCCCTAAAATATCAAGTAATATCGCCTAAAACCCAGTAATCTCCCTGCATGATAAACAACACATGCATATGCCGATCGAATCCCTGAGTTCACTACAGCCAGCCAACCTTGAATCAATTGTAATGGTTATTCTTATCGTTGTAGCCGGTCTTTCTCTTGGATCAATGGCGAATCGCGCAGTGAAGCTCGCCTCCAACCGCACAAAACTAGAGGGGCTTGCAGCTTCATTTTAGGAGACTTCGGGCAAAATATTTTGGTCCGCGTATGGGTCGATAGTGATTTTGTAATCACCGGAAAAATGTAGTTATTGCGGGAAATCAAACGTGCGTTTGATCGGAAAAGGTCATTATCCCATTCCCTCGCAACGAGGTTGCGAATCTCGCTGGCTAGCGCTGCGTGGCGCCTTGGCTATTGCAGCGCTCTTCAAAGGCTTTCGAAAATCGCTCTGATTCGTAAGTCACATAATCAAACTTACGCGAGAGTTCGGCATCTGGTTCTCGACCATCCATCTTTATGTTGATGATCTCCTCGCGCGCCTGACGCACTTGATCAATCCAGACAGTGACCCAGCCCTCAAGCACTTCGCAATCGTCGGGAATAGTGCGACCCTCCCCAAATACAGGGTGAGAGAAAACGACAAGGATGGCGGCTAAATAGCGAGTCATTACTGAATCCCGTTATTATTTTCGAATAACGATACCGAAATCAGTTCAAGATTTGTAGAACAAGAAAATGGGGTGGATGATGGGACTCGAACCCACGACGACCGGAATCACAATCCG
>JAYNIS010000040.1:0-8882 GCA_038109325.1 Gammaproteobacteria bacterium
TCCGGTCTTTTTGGAGCACACCTTGGGGCCTCTGGTGGGTGCCTAACGGTTGGTACGGGTGTCGCGTTTGCTTGGGTAGATGAGTTTGGCCAGCTCTCCCGACGTGGTGGCTTTGGTTTTGTACTTGGGGATCAGGGCGGCGGTGCATGGATCGGATGGCGTGTGCTGCAGGAGCTGATGCGTCTTGAAGATCGAGACGGTCTCAATCAATCGCATCGTGATTTGGTTGAGAAGCTCGGTATTGGTGAAACTGTCAATCAATGGATGCAATTTGCAAATCAAGCGGGGCCTCGTGATTTTGCATCGTTAGCAAAAGCTGTCGTTGAATCTGAAGAGCAGGTCTCCCTGAGCCAAGACATCCTGGCCGAAGGTCTGCTGGAACTAGGGCGTGTGATCCAAGATTTTCCAAAACACCTGCCAATTGCACTTGTCGGTGGTCTGTCAGATGTTTATGCCCCTCGAATCAAAGCCCAGGGGTATCAAGTGGCCGATCCGAACGGCGATGCGCTTGATGGTCTTGCATATATCGATCAACATCTTCAGGAACTAACAGTCGAGCATTGGATGTCGTATGCCTGAAATCACGGGCCATATTGTGACTCCTGAAGGTTTGATTAAGGGATCGATTGAGTTTGGTGCAACGATTGAGTCGTTGACTGAATTAACTCAGGTGGACGATCGAATCATTCTTCCGGGTATCATTGATTGCCATATCCACGGTGGTGGTGGCGGTGATGTCATGGATGGTGTCGATGGAATTCGGACGCTCGCGCGAACGCATGCACAATATGGCCTAACGGGATTTTTGGCTACCACTGTGACGGCAGATGACGCATCCATTGAGCGGGTGCTAGAGGCCGCAAAGGTTGTAATGCAGTCGCGTGGTCAATCTGAAGCTCGTTGTTTGGGCGTCCATTTGGAAGGCCCTTATTTGAGTGAAGGGAAGCTCGGTGCTCAACCACCGCTGACACGGTGCGTCGATGCGGCTATGGTTCGGTCATGGTTTGAGACTGGGATCGTCCGTGTGATGACGTATGCGCCTGAGCAAGATCCCGATGGAATCCTGCCGTCGCTTGCTCAGGAATTTGATGTCAGGCTTCAGATTGGGCATTCAGGGTGTGATTATCACTGCGTTTACGGGCTGCTGGAGCGTGGGGTCGGTGTTACCCATCTCTTCAATGCCATGACTGGAGTCCACCATCGCAGTCCGGGAGTTGCGCAGGCCGC
This sequence comes from Gammaproteobacteria bacterium, assembly GCA_038109325.1. Taxonomy (GTDB): domain Bacteria; phylum Pseudomonadota; class Gammaproteobacteria; order Pseudomonadales; family Litorivicinaceae; genus HIMB30. Next base: position 1,228 of record JAYNIS010000040.1, read on the forward strand.
TCTGTCAGCTGCCAAATATTCAGAAATTATTTGCGATGGCGTGCATGTTACAGAGCCTTCGTTTCAATTGGCGCGAGAACATATCCCCCAGTTGTATTCTGTGACTGATTCCACTTCGGCTGCAGGGATGCCGGATGGCGAGTATCAACTTGGGACACATCGTGTATTCAAAAAAGATGAAGTAGTGTGTTTGAGCGATGGAACGCTTGCAGGGAGTGCTGCAACCGCCGCGGTCACTGTACAAACGTTGCGGCGGTTTGGGTTGGATTGGCGAGAAATTGCGGCCATGACAAGTATGCGTCCTGCGTCATGGATTGGATTGCAGAATCAGGGTGCAGTCGCTCTAGGGAACGTTGCGGATTTCGTTACTTTCCGTGATCAGACATTAGAATCAGTCTGGATTAATGGTGAGGCTGTATTTAAGCTTTGAAAGATGGGGGCGACAATAGCGCTCGGTTGATGTTCAATAGCACTATTGGAAAAGAAAGGGCTTAACATGCGACTGCTAATTATAATCTTGATATCTTTCGGTATCAGCGCTTGTTCGACGATTCCAGAATCCTGGAAATTTTCGACGATTCCGGAGTCTTGGAAATTTGATATTAATCTCTGGGGTTCCAAGGAAGAGTTATTGGCTGCTGAACCTGCTCAAGAAGCAGCGCCCGTGGCTTCTGAACCTGCTCAAGAAGCCGAGGCTGTGAAAGAAATCGCTATAGGGCTTGACGCCAATCAAGTTGCGAAAGTCCAAGTAGGGCAAACGAAGGATGAGGTGCTCGAGATCCTTGGCCCGGCTGCTAATGTTGATCACGGAGTGACTTTAGCTGATCACTACGTCAAAGGTGGTGAGGTATATGACGTACTTTACTTCAGGGCCAAAGTGAACGGCGTGGAAGATATTCGCGCGTTGTTATTTAAGGCAAATCAACTCATTGGCATTGGCTGGTCAGAAGTCAATTAATTACTTCTAAATCTAAATGCGAATGTATTGCATTTAAGTTTGCATAGGATTAATCTCTCCCCCTTGAATATAAGGAGAGATTAATGCGTACCCCCCACATCCTAACTACTATCGTTGCTGTTGCCTTGGCTGGAAAAGCGATTGCCGCAGAGGTGAATGTGTACTCTGCACGTCAAGATTCATTAATTGTTCCCCTGCTTGATCGTTTCACAAAAAAAGCCGGTATCGAGGTCAATCTGATTACTGGCACGGCCAACGCCCTGCTTTCACGGATTCAGGCTGAAGGTGCTGCAACGCCAGCGGATGTTTTGGTCACTGTTGATGCGGGGAATTTGCATCGCGCAAAAGAGGCGGGAGTGCTCGCGGCAGTGAATAGTTCCACTCTGGCCGAAAAAATCCCAGCAAACCTCCGCGATATGGACAATCAATGGTTTGGGCTGACGATCCGGTCACGTCCAATCTTTTATGCAAAAGATCGTGTGAACCCATCAGAGCTTTCCACTTATGAGGCGTTAACTGATTCTCAGTGGAACAAGCGTATTTGTATTCGGTCATCAAGTAATATCTATAACCAGTCATTGGTGGCATCGATGATTGAGGCCAATGGTGCAGATGCAACTCTTCAATGGGCTGAAGGCCTTGTGTCTAACTTGGCTCGTAAGCCAGCAGGCGGTGATACAGACCAGCTCCGCGCAGTAGCGTCTGGTCAGTGCGACCTCGCGATCGCTAACACATACTATTTTGGTCGTTTGATTGATTCGAAGAAGCCTGAAGATCGCGAAGTGGTCCAGAAGCTCGGCGTGTTTTGGCCAAACCAAACTGACCGCGGTGCGCATATCAACGTCTCGGGAATGGGAGTAACTCAAAACGCAAAGAATCGTGCCGAAGCAATTCAACTACTCGAGTTCATGGTCTCAGAGGATGCTCAAGCATATTATGCTGAGATCAACCATGAGTACCCAGTTGTTCAAGGTGTAGCCCCTTCGCCTACGATCGCATCATTGGGTGAATTCAGATCGGATGCCTTGAACTTGAGCACCTTAGGGGTCAATAACAGGGATGCTGTCAAATTAATGGATCGCGCCGGTTGGCAATAACCGTAAATCATCAATCAGTTCGTTGGGCGTTCAGTCGACCCAACGGATTGCTTTTAACCACGCTCATAGCCGCACTCTGTGTGGCTTTGCCTGTTCTGGTGGTTGTCAGTTTTGTGCTGACGGGTGTCTCTGATGCATGGGCTCACTTACTTGATACTTTGCTCGGTCGATATGCGCTGAACTCTTTATTCCTTTCAGTATTGGTTGCGATCGGTGTTGTGATACTTGGTGTGCCCGCCGCTTGGATTATCTCGGTTTATAGATTCAAAGGACGTGGTGTACTGTCGTGGCTGTTGTTGCTTCCGATGGCCTATCCCGCATATATCCTTGCCTATACCTACACGGGGCTATTGGATTTTAGTGGGCCAGTACTCACGTTTTTACGCGATATGAGTTCGCCCGAATGGCTGATGGATCCACTGCTCAATATCCGATCATTACCTGGCGCTGCCCTGATGCTGAGTCTGGTGCTGTATCCCTATGTGTATTTGCTCGCTCGAGCAGCTTTTATGGAGCAGTCTGCGAATCTGATGGAAGCAGCCTACACCTTAGGTCAGAGTCGATGGCGCGTATTCACACGCATTGTCATTCCGATGGCACGGCCGGCCATTGCGGCTGGAACACTCTTAGCCGTTATGGAGACCCTCGCAGATTTTGGGACGGTGCAGTTTTTCGGCGTTCAAACATTCACCACAGGCATCGTTCGTACATACTATGGATTTGGCGATACCGTTGGAGCCGCTCAGCTGAGTACACTGCTTTTAGGCTGTGTCTTTTTCCTTGTGATCTTCGAGAAGGCGTCTAGAAGCAAGGTTCGCTATTACTCGGACAGACTTCGTAAGCTCAATCAAACAAGCGTTACATTAACTGGATGGAGGCAATTGGTTGCACAGATACTGTGTTTGTTACCGGTCCTCTTTGGCTTTTTATTACCAACAGCGATTCTCAGCTACTGGGCGCTCTTTTTTGCGGAGTTACAGTCGATGTGGAGCTTGATCACCAATAGCTTCTTTTTAGCTGGATTTGCATCCATTTTCATTGTGATAGTCGCCCTCATCATATGTTACGCAAATCGCTTATATCCATCCCAATGGCTGAATCATACAACCACTTTTGTAGGACTCGGATACGCTTTACCTGGCGTTGTAGTGGCGATTGGCGTATTGATCCCCTTTGGTGCGCTTGATCGTTTTATCTCGTCAGCCCTTACATCATTTGGGGTTGCTCCATCGCTCTGGCTATCCGGTACACTGGTTGCGCTGGTGTTTGCATATCTTGTCCGGTTCCTAACCGTGGCAACTGGAAATCTCACAAGTGGCCTCTCTCGGGTTCGTCCCAGTATTGATCAAAGCGGGCGGCTATTAGGACTCAACCAGTTTGGTGTCATTTCAAAATTGCACGTACCCTTAATCCGTGGATCTGTTTTCACGGCGATATTGGTGTGTTTCGTTGATATTTTGAAAGAACTTCCTGCCACCCTGATTTTGCGTCCCTTCGACTTCAATACGCTGGCCGTGAAGGCTTACGAGCTTGCGGGTGACGAGCGCTTGATTGATGCATCAGTGCCCTCAATTCTCATCGTGCTGGTGGGTCTTGTACCTGTCATTTGGCTTAACCGTTCAGTAACCCAGGAATAAATGTGGAAACAGCTGCTTTAATGGTTCGAAATATTCGACTGTCATATCAGGACGGTATCATTGTTGACGACTTTTCACTGGCTCTGAAGCCTCAAGAGCTTGGCTGTTTGTTAGGGCCTAGTGGATGCGGAAAATCAACATTACTGCGCGCAATCGCCGGGTTTCAGGAATTGGATTCAGGTGAAATTTGGCTTGATAATGAACTCTTATCTACGGTACGTCATCGGGTTTCACCGGAGCATCGTGGTATCGGCATGGTATTTCAAGATATTGCCTTATTCCCTCACCTGACCGTCGCTGAAAACATTTCATTTGGATTAACCGATTGGTCCAAAGAGAGCCAAGACAAAAGAATTGCTGAGTTGCTTGAATTGATCGGTCTCACTGGATTGAACCGACGCTATCCCCATGAGCTCTCCGGTGGGCAACAGCAGCGTGTCGCCTTGGCGCGAGCAATGGCACCAAAGCCAAAATTATTGCTATTGGATGAGCCTTTTTCTGGCCTCGATACAGAGCTTAGAGGCCGACTTGCCAGTGAAGTGAGAACGATTCTCAAAAGTGATGGGATCTGTTCATTATTGGTTACTCATGACCAACGTGAAGCATTCGATTTTGCCGACAGAATCGCCGTGATGCACGATGGACACATCTGCCAATTCGATACGCCGTTTAACTTGTATCATGAACCAATGAGCCCGTTTGTGGCTCACTTCGTTGGTCCAGGTGAAATGATTGATGCGAGGGTTGACGGTCCACGCTCAATATCGAGCCCCCTTGGTATTTTAAAAAACGATGCTGATCTTGAGTTTACTATCGGGTCTGAAGTCCAAATCTTTTTGCGACCTGATGATCTAATTCACGACGATGACTCGAGCTATCAGGCGACACTTATCGGGAAGCACTTTCGTGGAGCACACCATTTGTATGACGTGAAGCTTGACAGCGGTGTGACACTCGGGTGCTTAGCTCCATCGCACCACAATCACGCGATCGGTGAACGCATTGGTGTGAGCCTCGATATTGAGCATCTGGTTGTTTTTCCGAAATGACAGTCTCTGAAGCTGTCATTGTTATCGAAGGCTGCTACTCCGCTGAAAAAGGCGGTGTTATTCGAGAATGTTTCTATGCTCGGGATCCATCTGGTTTTGTGCCCTATCCGATTGGCCTGCGAACCACGGGACAAGCTAGCCATCCTTTAATGGGGCGTTTTTGGATAGCCTTGGTCAGATCGGTCTATGCGATTACTTTTGGTATGGCCGGTTGCTAGTTGAACGATTGGGTGAGTTGTCGAGATAATGGTGCCAAGTTACGTAAAGCTCGGTAGAGTCGGTCACATGAATATTCGATTATTTTCTATTGCGATCAGTATGCTTTTGGTGATGCCGGCGGGTGCAGACAGTTTGTATCGCTCCGATGCGACCTTTATTTCAGATGCGGATAAGCAAGCTCAAATCAAGAAACTGGTTGCGATAGAGTCACTATCAGAGCCGCAATACCTGACGCAAGTTGCATTAGAGAAACCAGATGTATTTGCGCGGCAACTGACCCGTGCCCGCGATGTCTTGCGAGCCGGAGGTGAACCTTCGCAAGTCAGTTTGCGACTCAAGGCAGAAGGGTTTTATTCTCCAGATATACAGTCTACTTTGCAGGCTTTTGTATTGGGTCTTCACTCAGAGGATGTGATTAATCGCTCGCGCGTGATGGATTTTGTGATGCGCTTGAATAACCCGGCAGGTGCGTGGGATTATTTATTGGAATCAACCATTGAATTGAATGATTATGCTGCGCTGGAATGCGCGCTGGATAGGACGCCGGCAGAGTTTCTGGGTCCTCCCGAACATCAATATATGATCCGAGTGGCGCATCCAAATATGGAATTGTCCCTGTGGCGTTTTGACGCGCGAGAGGCAATGACTTACCCAGTGGCAACTGTTGCTGAGATAACTGTTGAGTCGTACAGATTTATTGATCGGTTTGGTTCAGATGTGTCGATGTTAAGCCGGGATGATTTGTCGATGCAGTTACCAACGGGTGATGTCTTACAATGCCAAAAAGTTGAGCCGTCAATAATGCGGGCATACCAGGATCATAGACGCGAAATGATCCTGTCTGAGAAAAAGCTTTAGTTTTCTTCCCGGCAAGGAAAGCGTCCCATCATCGCGACACGAATCACACCTTGAGCAGGTGCTTTAAGATCTTGATCGCGATCACTAATGTACTCTTTTACGATTCCCATTAAATTTCTGATTTGCATTTGATCTGCTGGCGCATTGAAGCAAAGTTTTGGAAAATTTTGCTCTCGGCGGTTATTCCAGCTGTGTACAACGCCGGCCAGAAACCCATGTGCCAACATACTCGCTGGTGTCCCAAACGTTTGGTTCGCTTGTGATAGCCACAATTCGCCTGAGTAAGCGGATGCGTGGGTGCCGTAAGCTGTCGTTATTACGAGAATGAGCGCGCGACTTGTCTGCTTCATTGAGACCTCAAATTCATAGAACTGATTAATTTATCGGACGATAGGTCGATACATTTACCGTGAAAGCGTTTTCGGTGGCATTGCAAATGTCAAACTGCTGTTAACCAATCTGCAAACGTGGCCACGTTTCGGAGGCCCTATCGGAGTGGCCCCATGGATTCTCGCGTGTTCTTGACTTGGATGATGTGTCCTGGTTCATATCATCGAGGTAGTTGGGTCGCGTTGAGTGTTCGTGTGCCTTTTAATGCACGCTGCCCCGCAATTATCGCGAAAGCATATATTATGGTTGAAACGAGGCGCAATCTGGCCAACAATAATTAGCCAAGTTGGATGCAAAATAACCGTATAATTCGAATCCCAATTTGGTGACGACGTGTTACGAGTGAACCCGATGCAGACAACTGTCCAGAAGATAATTGCGCTATTTCCAGAACGGTCTCTAGTGATTCGATCGGGCTCTGACACCCGGTATATTGTTCTAAAGGCCTGGCATCAATTATTGGCAATATGCACGGCTGGAGTATTTTTCATCTGGTCGATGGCAGCATCTGTAGGTTTTTCGTGGAATTATGACGCGCGTTTAGTGGTCGAGGCGGAACTTGCAAAGACTGTCGCCGCGAACCAAGCCTTTATCGCACAGCTACAGAACGACCAGAAGAATGCCTACGAGTTGCGCCAGGCATTTAATAACGAAGTTCAAAAAAACAAAGAATGGGCATCTCGATTTGATTCGATTCGTAGAGTGTCTGACACAGTCTTAGACCAGTCATCTCCAGAAAATATCGCTGCATTTATACCCTGGTTTGAAGCTGAGCTTGACACGAGAATTCGTTCAGTCGAGCGGTCGAATGCTGATTTGACTGAGCTGGTGATGGATATGTCAGGTTCGGTTGCCGAAATCTCAGGTCGAAAGGCTCCTGAATCATTGGATGACGTGGGCTATTGGTTGAGCAATGTTGCTAATGATTTGGTGGACGCTTACGAGACACAATCTACAGCGATGGAAGTATTGCATGACACCATGACGCTCACTCTTGCCAAAGGCTTTGCGACAATTGACGGAACACCTCTCGCTGATCCAGGATTCGGGAGTTTTTCGCCGTCTTTTGGTACTGGCGGCCCCAGTCGAGAAATCGATAGCGGCAAACACGCTTTTGAAAAATTCCGTGACCGATCCGATCGATTGATGACGCTCAGTCAGGATTGGCGGGCTTTAGATACATTACTCGAATGTGCTCCGCTTGCTCCGCCAGTTGATTACTACAACCTCACAAGTGGTTACGGTAAGCGAAAAGATCCATTTACGAAGAAGCCCGATTGGCATGAAGGCGTCGATTTGGGTGCATGGCCAGGCACACGTGTTCGAGCGACGGCGCCTGGCGTAGTGACTTATGCTGGGCACAAAGGCGGCTTTGGTCGGTTTGTTCTTGTGGACCATGGGTGCGGCATTGAGACTGCCTATGGGCATTTGAAAAAGATTTATGTAA
>JAYNIS010000041.1:0-8726 GCA_038109325.1 Gammaproteobacteria bacterium
TATAATTGTACGCATAAACGCTGATAAATCGCCCTTTCGTTCTTGATTGGATAACGAGCTCTCGTTTCTTCCCCTGACCCTTTATTTCACAAGGACGAACCCTATGGCTCACAACAATCCATCTATCGTATTAAACCCATCAGAAACAGCTCAGATGCTTGAGCTTCAAGAACTACTGAACAAAGACGGTATGAATAGATCAATTTCTCAAGTCGTTGCCTATGCGCTGAGGGTTTCTATGGCTAACGCCAAAGCGTCCCCCAATGCAGACTTCAGAGACAACGGGGAGCTCTTTAGTGATCCCTTTGAAAGAACTATTTAAGGTAGTCATAACGTATTAACGACAAAGGCTCTAGGGTTACTTAAGTGTGTCTTAAGTGACTATTTAGGCTACCCTCTGGCCCTATGCATACAACATCTGACCTAGACACTGAGATAGCGAAGGCTGTCGAGGACATTTATACGCCCGATACTGATGACCGTCAGCGGTTCCCCAGTGACTTGGTGGTCAAGGCAGATAGCTTTCAAGCTGTGGTTGATGAGGTAGGTAAAGACATTCGTTGGATAGTTTAGGCGAACAGCCCTGACAATCAGCAGGGCTTTAGCTCAAAGCTCTGATCTACTTTTTAGCTTTCACAGGGATGGTTACGTTCCCCTGATATGTACGATGCTTGTCGGTAATAGCATCAGTAATACCTAAATCAAAAAATAAGACGCTAGCACCAAGTTTTTCGCCTTCTATCTCACTCTCGATAGTACCTGTAGCCTTTCGGCCATCTGAAGTTTCGCATCTATAAACGAGTGGATCATCTGACCGACGAATCATCGGTGTGCCTGGAATGTCTACTGTCCAAAGACCCCGTTTATTTTGGAATTCACATGAACCCTCGCTTCCATCGGAGAAACTCACAGTTACCGGGATATTTGCGTCATTGACTATAGTTGCACAGCCACTCAAAAGTATTACTGCTCCTAACGAAAGTGATTTTTTCATTTTAATTACTACCTTTTTAACGACCTTTGCATTCATTCACAAAATATACGATTTGTTCTCTAATGTCTTCTTAGCAAACCTAGGCAGGTGGTACTGGTTACACAAAAGTGATCTATCCCCCCCCGGTGAGTTGCTTAGGGGTGGCCTGTGTCTTTTGCTACACATTTGCTACAAAAAACTGCTTTGCTACAGATTGCTACAGGGATTAGATAAGTCTAATATCAATGAATACGTGGTATTTAGAGATTTATTTGACAAAAACAAGGGACTCATAATCCCTTGGTCGCAGGTTCGAGTCCTGGAAAACTCGCGATTTCGAGAAAGTTCGAAGAACAATTCAGAGAAGCCCGGGATCAGGACTGATCTAAAAGCCAACACCCTGAACACCAATCACATAGATCCCTGTTCCAGCCACAATACTTAGCAGGGGGTTCCTGAAGAAATAGTGCAATGCAATTACGATAGCCAAAGATAGAACCGTCAGACCGACTCGATTCACGGACTCTATGTCGAGACTTGTCAGCCCGAAGCACACCAGTACCACCATGATCATGGGCGGCAAAAGTTGCCCAAAACGGTCCAATAGAGGATGACGATGAATCTTTGCGAGGGCGACAAACGGGACCGCCCGGGTGATAAAAGTAGCGACCCCCATCGCCGCGAAAATACCCAGCAGATAATAGTTATCCATTCACCCCTCCGCTACGCACCCGAACGATAAGAACTGCTAAACACAAACCAATCGCCACCAGTAGGAATTGATTAGGTGTCAGGACGTACGCCGAGATCGATGCGCCAAGTGCGGCCACCAATAGCCAGCGCTCACTCATTGTGCGGACTTGCTCGATCAATAACACTAGGAATAAGGCAACCAAAGCAAACTCAAAACCACGCGAATCAAACGCAAAAAATGACTGCAGACTGGCACCCAATGCACATCCAATCACCCAATAGGATTGATTAAGACTTGTGAGGCACAAGTAGTAACGCGCGTTCACTGAAGACTCAGATGGTTTAGCCGTGATCAGTGAATAGGTCTCATCAGTCAGGCCGAAAATGAGGTACCAACGTGATAACCCTCGCTCCGGATAGCGACTCAAAACAGAGAGCCCGTAGAAGATATGGCGAGAATTCAAGACAAGCGTGGCGATAAATGCTTCTGCATAGGACACGCCGGTAGCCAACAAACCGACAGCCATAAATTGCGCTGAGCCAGCATAAATCACGAGACCCGCTAACGGCGCAAACAGCCAGTGGTATCCAAGACTCTGAAACAGGACCCCGAAGGCCATCCCCAGCGGGATATAGCCAAACATCACAGGCGCTGAATCTCTCAAAGCCTCCGAGAAATCAGAGGCAACAGAGTAGCTCAATCAAGCCATCCTTTGAGTTCTCGGCGCGACAAATACTCAAGAACTGCCATCCCATCATCGGAAGCATTCAAACAGTCGAGAGCGATCAACTGATCCCCGCCAGCCTCTTGGAACGTTTCATTCAAGCCAATCGCGATCTCTTCAAGCGTTTCGACGCAATCTGAGAAGAACGCTGGACTTACAACAGCAACCCGCTTCACGCCTTGATGACCAAGCTCTTCGATTAACTCATCAGCATAAGGTTTCAACCATTCTTTCGGTCCAAAACGCGATTGGAATGCCACTTTGAACTGCTCTTCTGGCCAGCCTAAGGCCTCTCTTAACAAGCGGCCAGTCTTTTGACATTGGCAATGATAGGGATCGCCTTTCAGCAAGTACTCTTTAGGCACCCCATGGAAGCTCGCAACCAGTACCTCTGGCTTCTCTTCAAGCGCATCAATCTGTTTCTGAACGGACTTAGCCAATATCTGAACGTATTCAGGATCATCATAAAAAGGCGGTGCGACTCGGATAGTCGGTTGCCAACGCATCGCTTTCAATGTATCCCCAATCTTGTCGACAACGGATCCTGTCGTACTTGATGCATATTGCGGATACAAAGGAATGCACAGAATCTTCCAACACCCATCATCAAACATGGTATTGATCAATGACGGGATAGATGGGTTCCCGTAACGCATCGCAAACTCAACGCGCACCGAATCACCAAAGCGCTCCTGCAGTTTTTCGGTCTGTTCACGAGTAATGGTTCGAAGCGGCGACTCATCCAACTCGTTGTTCCAAATCTTACGATATGCCCCCGCCGATTTGCTGGGACGAAACGTCAAGATCGGTCCCTGGAGAATCAGTTGCCATAAAATTTGCGGCAACTCGACAACCCGCTTGTCGCTTAAAAACTCACCTAAATACCGACGCATCGACCAATAATCGAGCGCGTCGGGTGTTCCTAGGTTAATTAAAAGCACACCAAGTTTCGGGCTTGGGACCTTGGGATGGTCAGATGGCATCGATGACATTAGATCAGATCTCGCTGTGTTAACTGTGTCAGAAGCTTCAGCATCAGCTCGGGGTCCTTGGTTCCACAGGTTTCCCTTGCTGAGTGCATCGCAAATTGAGCACATCCTAGATCAATCGTATCGATACCCAGACGTCCGGCTGTCAGTGGTCCGATTGTGCTGCCACAACCGAGATCGGCTCTACTCGAAAAGTATTGTAACGGAACATCGGCTCGCTCAGCCGCCTGCTCAATAATCCCTTGCGTGATCGCAGTGGTCGCGTAGCGATGGTTTGCATTGACCTTCACGACCGGGCCCTCATTCAAAAGTGGTCGATGGCCTTCATCGTGCTTTGACGCATAGTTCGGGTGAATACCATGGGCATTATCAATCGAGATCATGAGGCTGTTCACGCGCACTCGCTCGAAATCTGCTTCGATCGTCGCTCTGCGTAAAATAGATTCCAAAAATGGACCGTCTGCGCCACTTGTTGAGACGCTACCGATCTCTTCATGATCGTTCAAAACAATCATCGTTCCCTCGGCACCGTCATTCTGAATCAATGCTTCGGCGACAATAAAACAACTCAATAAATTATCGAGGCGCGCACTCGCCAAAAAGTCACCCTCAAGGCCAATCACCTGAGACGCCTCAACTGGGTATGCGCAAATCTCAAATCCAGAAATCTCTTCAGGAGATCGATCCATCTCTCGCGCTAACAACTCTCTAAAATTCAGATCCGCATCTTTTTCAGCACGGGACAAGATCATCGGTAGCTCTTCGTGCGGATTGATCTTTCGCCCACTATTCGCATCGCGGTCTAGGTGAATCGCGAGATTCGGAATCATCCCAACCGCCCGTTTGAAATCAACCAACTCCGACAACACTGACCCCTCGTTGGCAATCGCAACCCGACCAGCGAACGATAGGTCTCTGTCGAACCAAGTCGACAAAAGAACACCGCCGTAAACCTCGAGCCCTAGCTGAAAATAGCCCTCCTTTTTCATGATCGGCTCGGGTCGCACTCGGAGGTTTGGACTGTCTGTGTGCGCACCAAAGATGGTCCAACCTACAACGTCAGTTGGCTGGCGCCATGCCACAAGCGCCCCGTCAGATCGCACAACAAAATAAGCAGCTCCCGTCTCAAGCGCCCACGCAGAACGTTCGTCAAGTCGCACAAAACCGGCGCGCTCGAGGAGCTCTGAAACGTTGGCAACTGCATGCCAGGGTGTCGGAGAGCGATCAAGAAAATCGGTTAATCGGTCGATAAAAGGTGACACCATTTGTAAATCCAAGTTGTCTCTCCGGGGGTTGCGTTCTAAGGTGTGAGGAAGCATATCAGGAAAATTGAGATTCAATAGGGCTAGACTCAAGGTGTCGACAAGAAGTTTATTACAGAAATTCTTAATCATAGGGTTGTTGGTGTCGTCCGCACTGGTGTGGATGGGAAGCGCCCGCGCGCTGTCGATCGAACCAACACAAGACGATAGTATTCTCGCCCAGATGATAACCCGGGAACTCGAACTCAGACACCTGGCTTCAGACGCCCTGTTTGCCGAGCGCAAGCCCATGGTGGGTCAACTGATTCTAAAGGCGATTGATCCATCGCGATCTCTTCTCACGCAAGAGGATATTCGCCAAGCAGACATTGATCGATTACCTGATCAAATCGAACGCGGACTTCTGGACACGGTTTATCAGCTTTATGGGCTCTCACTGACCCGATCTGAAGAGCGCCTCGACTACTGGCTCGATATTTTAAATCAAGGGGTTGGCTCGATCGATCTAACTGATAACGAAGAACTGCGGGTCCGTAATAAAGAGACCCCTTGGGTCACCGACCTCACGTCCCTTAAAGACCTGTGGCGCAAACAATTAGAGAATCAGGCCATCGGTTTATTGCTTGCTGACCGGACGGAAAACGAGACATACAAAGCACTGACTAGACGCTATAACAGTCAGAAGAATCGAATCGGGCAAACACGCCCCGACGATATTTTTGCGGGCGTAATTAATGCCTACGCCGGAGCATATGACCCACACACATCCTATCTGCCGCCAGCCGACAGCGAGACATTCAACATCAACATGTCGCTCTCGCTCCAAGGGATCGGAGCCGTTCTTCAATCTGAAGATGAGTTTACGAAAGTCGTGAGCTTGATTCCCGGAGGGCCTGCTGAAATGGATGGTCGACTCAAACCGGCTGATCGAATTTTGAGCATTGCACAAGGCAGCGAGCCCTTTGAAGATGTCGTTGGCTGGCGGCTAGACGAAGTTGTGCAAAAGATTCGAGGACCCAAGGGGTCACAAGTGCGCCTCGAGGTACAAGCAGGTGACGACGCACCGAATCGAGAAATCGTTCTGATTCGCGATCGAGTCCAACTCGAAGAACAGTCGGCAAAGAGCCAAGTCATCGAGGCAGGCACGAATGGTGAGAAAATCGGAATCATTAAGATTCCAACGTTTTATTCGGACTTCACTGCAAAACAAGCAGGTGATCCCAACTACCGAAGCACGACACGCGATGTAAAAAAGCTACTCAATGAATTACGTAACCAAGATGTCCAAGGTGTGATCGTCGACTTGAGAAATAACGGCGGTGGTTCACTGCAAGAAGCCTATGAACTCTTTGGTTTATTCATCCCGCGCGGGCCGGTTGTTCAAATCCAAAGTGCTGGTGGCCGGACCGATGTGCGCGGTGATCGCGACCCAGATGTGTCTTGGGAAGGACCGATGGCTGTCTTGGTTAACCGCTTGAGCGCGTCAGCCAGTGAAATCTTTGCTGGTGCTGTCCAAGACTATGGCCGAGGACTCGTGATTGGTTCGCAAACCTTCGGTAAAGGGACTGTCCAGGCCCTTCTGCCAGTTAACGAAGGCCAGCTTAAACTGACGATCGCCAAATTTTATCGGATCTCTGGTCAGTCAACACAGCATCAAGGTGTCATACCCGACATTCAATTCCCATCTGCGTTTGATCCAAAAGAAATCGGAGAGAGTGCCCTGGATACTGCATTACCCTGGGATCAGATCCGCTCGCTGAGATATCGCCCTCTCGATACACCTCAAGCGCGTGTTGCCCAATTGATTGATCGTCACCAAGCGCGTATTGCTTCTGATCCAAATTTCAAAGCACTATTGAAGCGCACAGAGCGTGCACTGAAGTTAAGCAGCGAAACAGGGATTTCCTTGCATCTTGCGACGCGGCTCAAAGAGCGCGAGGACAACAATCAAGCGCTACTTAATATCGAAAATGCGCGTCGCACTGGTCTCGGATTACCGACGATCAAGAGTGTCAGTGAATTGGAAAGCGACGCCAAAGATGCAGACCCCAAAGACGATGCCAGCTTGATGGAATCGGCCCGAATTCTATTAGATGAGATTCAGATTAATCCGCGTCTCGCGGGACTCTAGGTGGTGGCACCATCGAGAGTGGAGTAACGGTACCTGCTTTGCTATCGCGGATGCGAGCAGGTCCTGAATCTTCTACTTCATCAATACGAATCACAGCATGCATTGGGATGTAGCTACGTTTGACGCCTTGGAATTCGGCTTTGAGTTTTTCTTCCGATGGATCGACCAATAAACCAGTCCGCTCACCGAATACGAACTCTTCGACTTCAATGAATCCATAAAGATCACTTGAGTAGATTTGCTTCGCGAATACTTCAAACACCTTGTCTTGACTGACAAACTGAACACGGAAAGTTGGGTCGGGAGTTTTAGCCATCATGATCCTCGATTTCGGGTCGCGTAGTCTGTCGATCTTTACCTGTTCCGTCAAGAACACCCGTGCAATTTCAAGCACTTCGGACTATACTCGCGCGCCCACGAACGAGGAGATGGGATGACAGCAAAACTCTTCATCAAGACCCATGGGTGTCAGATGAACGAATATGATTCGGATCGCATGGCTGACCTGCTAAAAGAAAGTCACGCATTGACCGTGACCGACGTTCCAGATGATGCTGAAGTCATTCTCATCAATACCTGTTCGATTCGTGAGAAAGCGCAGGAAAAAGTATTCTCAGAATTAGGACGCTACAGGGCGCTCAAAGAATCCAATCCAAACCTTATTATTGGAGTGGGTGGCTGTGTTGCGTCCCAAGAGGGTGATGCCATCCGCCAACGCGCGCCATTCGTCGACTTAGTCTTCGGACCTCAGACATTACACCGACTCCCTGACATGCTTGAAGCGCGTCGCAGCGGCGGAGAAGCACAGGTCGATATTAGCTTTCCTGAAATTGAGAAATTCGACCGCCTACCTGAACCAAAACTTGAAGGCCCAAGCGCCTATATCAGCATTATGGAAGGATGTAGCAAGTACTGCACCTTCTGCGTCGTTCCATACACCCGCGGTGAAGAAATCAGCAGACCCCTTGATAATGTTCTTCAGGAAGTGCTCGCCAACGTAGACCAGGGGGCTCGGGAAATCCATCTTCTGGGTCAAAACGTGAATGCTTATCGTGGTGAAACCGATGATGGCGATACTGCTGATCTTGCAGATTTGATCCGCATCATTGCGGAAATACCAGAAGTTGAACGAATCCGGTTTACGACAAGTCATCCTGTTGAGTTTTCAGATGCATTAATTGAATGTTTCAAGGATGTTCCAAAGCTTGTCAGTCACTTGCACCTACCGGTGCAGTCTGGATCAGATCGTATCCTGGCCGCGATGAAACGGGGTCATACAGCACTTGAGTACAAAGCGAAGATCCTGAAGATCCAGAAGGCTCGCCCTGGTATTAGTCTGTCCTCAGATTTCATCATCGGATTTCCTGGCGAAACCGATAAAGACTTTGAGAAGACAATGGAATTGATTGAGGCAGTTGGTTTTGATGTCAGTTTCAGCTTTATCTATTCAGCACGACCTGGAACTCCAGCATCAGACCTCAATGATGAAACCGACCAAGCAACCAAGAAGGCCCGTTTGGCTGCATTGCAGGCACGAATCTCCCAAAACGCGCAGAAGATCAGTCGAGACATGGTAAGCACTGTACAATCAGTCCTAGTGACAGGCCCTTCAAAAAAAGATCCTGGCGAGCTGTCTGGTCGCACCGAGAACAATCGCGTGGTGAATTTCCGCTCCGACCAAACAGACCTTATCGGACGTTTTGTCCAATGTGAAATTGTTGATGCGTACCCTAATTCGTTACGAGGTCAAATGACCTCCAAGGCTCCTTGGTAGTGGACGTCCGTCAGTTCGTACTAGAACCCAATGACACCCGCCGGCTTGCCTCATTATGTGGTCGCCAGGATACCCATCTCAGACTGATCGAATCACGACTCCCTGTCACAATACGAAATCGTGGCAATCAATTCGAAATTGAGGGTGAAGGCGACGCTACCAAAGCATGCGCTCGTCTT
>JAYNIS010000042.1:0-8209 GCA_038109325.1 Gammaproteobacteria bacterium
ATCTCTCGGTTTGTCTGTTCCGGCTGGCCAATCAGAAACTGCCGGACCATGGCACGCTAAAGATCGATGGCCAGAGTCGGGCGATTACACAACAAACGAGTCACATTTGGTCCAAGCTATCACGGATGAATTGCAGCGGACCAATGACCCAGAGCGATGGCTGAAAGCCTTGGAAATTGAGTGCAACTAAAACTACCGACCATTGCTTCCCGCATCCTCCAAGAATCCCAGTTAGAGATTTTAAGTCGGCATCTCACCGGGATGCGATTTGGTATCGAAAAGGAAGGCCTTCGTGTTGATCGAGATACTGGCAAACTTGCGCAAACACCACACCCAAAAGCGCTTGGCTCTGCTCTAACACATCCACACATCACGACCGATTACTCTGAGGCGTTGTTGGAGTTCGTGACTGGAACACACGCATCGCCACAGGAAGCTATTCAAGAACTTGAGGAGCTCCATGCTTTTGCGAGCACCGTGCTTGGAAACGAACGCATCTGGCCATTATCAATGCCCTGTCAGCTACCAGAATCGGACGCTGATATTCCTCTGGCGTACTATGGCGAATCACACATAGGACGGCTGAAAACAGTCTATCGTCGAGGACTCGGATTTCGTTATGGCCGCCAAATGCAAACCATTGCTGGGGTGCACTTTAATCTCTCATTCAGCGATGATTTCTGGTCTTGGAAAGCCGCTCTTGATGGCCATCCTGATGGCACAGATAGTCGTTTAATACGTGATAACGGTTACTTTCAGACCATTCGCAATTTTCGCCGTATCCAATGGCTAATCATGCTGCTAACCGGATCAAGTCCATCGGTTGATCAGAGTTTTCGCTTACTCGCCACCGACCGATTTAAAGTCTCTGGCCGCACACGGCTCGCAGAGGGCGCAACGAGTCTTCGCATGAGCGACCTTGGATACCAGTCTGCTGCACAAGAATCGATCAATATCTGCTTCAATCAGTTAGATACCTACTGCAACACATTATCGAAAGCAGTCCACCATCCTTGGCCAACCTATGAGGGCTTGGGACTAAAAGACAATTATGGATTTAAACAACTCAATACAGCCGTTCTGCAGATCGAAAATGAGTATTACTCAAGTATTCGGCCAAAACGTATTCAGCAATCGGGCGAACGCCCGGTGCGCGCCCTCATCAATCGTGGAATCGAATACCTCGAAGTACGCGCAATTGATCTCAATCCTTTTGCGCGCAACGGCATCTCAGAGCATGAAGCATCGTTGATCACGTTATTGATGACCGCATCAGCGCTGGCGGATAGCCCCCTGAATTCACCAGAGGAGTGTGTGGCTATCAATGGGATCAACGCTCGCGCCAGTTGGGCTGGTCGACGCCTCGACCAACGGTTTGATGACCACTCGACATTCAAGCAAGCAGGCCTTCGGTTCTTAGGGTCACTCGATCCGGTCGCAGAAGCACTCAATTCAGCCTTTCAAACAGGCAGTTTCAGCGATGCATTGGATGATGCGCGCCTACGACTCGACGGAACCTGTCCTCTGCTATCGGATGAAATCGAACAAGCTGTTCTCAAAGAGGGGCATTTAGAGTTTGGTTTGGCTCGAGCGAATCAGCACCACGACAGCTGGCAGACGGTCGCTCCGACAGGAGGCAAACTCGAGGCGATGCAACAAGAGGCGCAAGACAGCCTTGCGACCGAAAAGCGCATTGCAGCATCAAACGAAGGCTCTTTCGATGCCTTCGTTGACGCTTATATCAACCAGCCTTAATTAATTCGCTGGATTGATTTCCAACAATTCAACATCAAAGACAAGCACTGAGTTTGGCGGGATAGGTCCCGTACCAGCAGGGCCATAAGCCAGTGCTGACGGAATGGTGAACTGGAATTTCGATCCAACCTTCATCAACTGAACGCCTTCTGACCAACCAGGAATCACTCCATTCAGAGGGAAGCTGACCGGCTCATCACGCACGATTGAGCTATCAAATACGTCACCTGAAATCAGGCGGCCTTCATAATGCACTTTGACAGTGTCAGTCGCCTTTGGTGAGTCCCCAGAGCCTTCAGCCAATACTTTGTATTGAAGCCCTGATGCGGTCACAGTCACACCATCTTTTTTTGCATTATCAGCCAAAAAGGCTTCACCTGATTTGAGATTTGCTTCCGCCATTGCTTCTACCTGTCGTTGCTGTTCGGCGCGAACCTTAGTCTGCGCATCTTGGACTGCTTTATTGATTGCTGGACGATCCAGTTTCCAACTCTTTGGATCTTTTGAGTCCTTTAATCCCTCAAGAACAAATTGAGGGTCGAGATCACCAAAATCATTTTGAATACGCTCGCCAAGAATGATCCCGAGGCTGTAGCTTAATTTTTCTAAATCTGTTGAGGGTTCATTCGCAAGCGCCGGAGTCGCGAGCAAAGACGCGATCAAAGCGCCCCGAAACAATGATTTCATACATACTCCTTAATTAGTTTCCGAAAGCCTATCAGGCTCTGGGGTCGAAATGCCACGTAAGACTCGATTTCCCTCGATAATCCGTGAACCAGTGGTCACTAAACACAGCGCACCAAACCCCCACGCAAGCCACTCAAACCATTCAGGAACTAAGCACATCAATAGCAAAACTAACGTGGTTTCAAAGCCTTCGGTCAGACCCTGCAAGTAGTAGATTGACTTGTCTTTGAGCGCATGGTTCTCCAAGCCATGACGAGCGGCAAAAATGGAGAACGCAAGAAAACTAGAGCCGGTTCCAACAAAACTAAATAATAAAAATGCAGCAGCTAAACTTGCACTCGGATCGCGAATCGCGAATGCCAAAGGTATCGCGCTATAGACCAAAAAATCACAGGTGATATCGAGAAAAGCACCCCGTTCAGTTGGGCCTTGGATACGTGCAAGAGCTCCATCTAATCCATCCAATAAGCGATTCATACCAAAGAAAATCACTGCAGCAATCAATACATCAAACATGATTGCGACTGCTGCCAAGAGCCCACTGAAGGCACCTGCCAACGTCAACTGCGTCGCGGTCAGGTTGGCTTTTGCAAGTGGTTGAGCAGTTCGTCTCAATGGCTCTTTGAGATGCTTAACAATCAACGCATCAAGCACACCATATCTCCTCCTTGTGGACGATCTTCTGGATGATGCGTTACCAAAATCCCATAAGCACCATCTTCTCGTATTTGCTCAAAAATACGATGTTTCACCTGTTCGCGAGTCTCTGAATCAAGTGCGCTTAACGGCTCATCAAGCAAGAGAATTCGGTGATGTGGTGCTAAAGCACGGGCGACAGCGACGCGCATCATCTGACCGCGCGATAATTGAAATGGATCCTGCGCGGCCATCCCGCCCAAACCGAGGTCGTTCAATAATTGATTAACGCGCACCCGATGAGACGCGCCGGGTAGCCGATACATCGATAGCTCAATGTTTGCGCCAACTGATAAATGGGGAAAGAGTAGTGGCTCTTGAAAGACGGTCTGCGACTCAGCACTTAGGCGAGTTACAGGATCCATTGGGCTGCCATCAAGGGTGATTTGACCGGATATCTCGACTCCAGGCTCCTGAGCAATCAGAGCATGCAACAGCGTCGATTTGCCAAGACCTGACTCACCCTGGAGCGTCATAATCTCTCCAGGCTCAAGCGTAAACGAAACTGGCTGAAAGAGTCTCTGACCGGACCGCTCAACTGCGACCTCATCGAAAATCAGCATAGCCCTCTCCTTGCATCCCAGCACGATGGCTCCACGACAAGCGGTTAACCCATAGCGCAAGCGCAAAAGCAATGAGTGGTAACAGCAAATTTGCCAGTCCTGTCAAAGCAGCCAATCTCCGCTCTCCACTGACAGTGACCATCAACTCAGTCATCAATGTTTCAACACGGCCGCCACCGAGCAAGATCGTTTGGGTATACAAAGCACAACTGACGGCAAATGCGAGCGCGAAAGCCAATACCAGTAATCGACTGTGTCGGGGCACCCATATCAGGAGTATCCGTCGTCCGACCGGCAAACCCGCCTGTTTCAAAAACATGTCATGACGCCGATCACGATCAAACCAACTATCACTCATCACAATCATCACATACGGAAGCGCGATCAATGTATGACCTAAAACCACCGGCCAAAGACCTGGGCTTCCTCCAAAAAAATAAATCCATGCAAGCAGGCCCGATGCCATTGGAAGTGCAGGCAACCAAAGAAATGCCCACCAAACCCAATGCAATCGCTTCTGCCCTTTTGACACCAGGTACTCAAGAATACACACGGCCAAGACAATGGCGATGACGCCTGTGGCAAGACCGATAGACAGCGACACCCAAAACGGAGACGCCAAAGTCTTTAAGCTTGTCAAAGCATTTAATGAAACGTGTGGTAAGGGCTCAAAAACACTCCAGCGCATGGTCACAGACCACATCAGTAAACTCACAATCGATAGCCAAAAAGCAGCTATCAGAGCCCATCGCAACACTGTCGCCCCGTGAGTAAAGGCCATCGCGTCTGATAGTCGATCCTTGACGCGCGCGCGAACTGATCGATGAAACACGCCCGACACAACGGCCAGTCCAACCAACATGATGAGCAACCCAAGTGCACCCGCTTGTCGGTTAAGTGCATCAGGATCAGTCAGCAACTGAAATAAGCGCACACCAATTAACTGCGGCTGATCTGGGCCCAGAATCAGACTCACCTCAAGATTCGTTAAACCGAAAACGAACACCACAAAAATTGCCGGCCACATCAACCGGATGGCCTGAGGCCAAATGAGTTGATGGTGGCATTGGATTTGAGTCAAACCGGCTTGACGCGCAATGACTTGGTAGGAACGTAGCGGGAGACGTTTGGTAATGGGTATCGCAATCGCAATCAAAAAGGCACTTTCTTTAATCACGAGTGACACAATCATACCGATTCCCCAAGGATCTCTGGGGAATAAATATTGCTGATCGAGTGGAAGCTCAAAAATCACTGAAATCCAACGCCAACCGACGCCACCCGCAGACAGTGCCAACAATAGACCGATGGCAAGTGCACTATGCGGAATCGCAAGCAACACACTTCGCCACAACTGCGAATCGTTTACTTGGAGAGTTTTGGCAGAAATGGCACGCGCAATGAACAACGAGATCACAAGCGACACGCTTGCAACCCATACCGAGAGTATGAGCGATTCAATGAGAGCAGGCTCACTCCACAAACGCGTGAGACCTTGAATCCAAGACACACCCGAATAACGACCGTATGCTTCATCCAACAACCCAATAACGGGAAGAATCAGAATAAGAACGAAAAATCGTTCAATCCAATTCACCGAGCCTTCCCAAAATAGCGCTCTTTCCATGCACGCTCTATCGGCTCAACCCAAGTAGCGTGCGGTTCTGATAACGGAACGCCGCGATCCGCCGCCGATAAAGTGGCAGGGCCTAAATTGAGAGAACGAAACAGTTTCTGATCTTCAGAGCCTAATCGAGACTCATCAATCACCGTCGGATCACCCCAAACCGATGGATCTGCTTTTTCAGCCTGTGCTTCTGGCGTTAACAGAAGATTGATCCAAACTAATGCCCCTGCGCGCGCATCTGCATTAAACGGAATCGCCAAGAAATGCGTATTTCCGACGGTACCCATCTCATGGATATAGGTTCTGACAGATGGCGCAAAGCGACCATCGAGAATACGTTGCGACGCATCATTGGGATTGAAGCTCAGTGCGATATCCAAAATCCCATCGGCAAACAAATCCATCATCACTTCTGCCGAATCAGGAAACTCCCTCCCTTTACGCCATAAATGCAGGTGTAGAGAATCGAGGTATGCCCACATGGGCGAAGTCACTTGCTCAAATCGCGCTTCTACATAAGGCTTCTGTAGCCAATCTTGCTGTTCGGTTGTTTCCCAAAGAACCTGTTTTAGGAATGTCGTTCCGTGAAAATTGGGCGGCTCAGGATAGGTCACACGCCCGGGATTGTTTTTCGCATAATTGAGCAGTGCATCCATCGACTTCGGCGGCTGAGAAAGGCGCGATTGATCGTAAATAAATACCAGTTGAGCACGACCCCATGGAGCCTCTAGTCCGTCTGTAGGAACCGAAAAATCAGCGGCAATGGTCGGATCATCAAGATTGATCGCTTTCGATGATGGAAGATCGGCAACGAATGGGGTTCCCATAAGTCCATCGCGCTTCATCCGAGCAAAGTTCTCTCCATTGATCCACATGACATCGACTGAGCCTTGATCCGATCGACCGACACGTTTTGCCGTTTGTATGCCCTGGATTGCCACAGAAATATCGTCAACCTTTACGTGCTCGACTTTGACATCATGGCGTTCTTCGGCGATTTGCGCCCAACGCTCGATGTATTGGTTAATCGTGGACGAACCACCCCACGCATAAAAATACACCGTCTGACCCTTAGCATCGGCCTCTACTGCCTGCCAATCAGCGGCCTGGACGAGCTGGACACTGGCAAGCAACACAGTTGTAACGATCAGTCGAAAAATCATCAATGAACCTCTTCTTTAAAACGGTTTGAAATCAAAGCAGATGCGGCAGAAAAAGTACCAAGCAAAACGAGCGGCAACCAGACGTCAGGGTGCTCTATTAAATTCCACTGCGGCCTCAACCCTTGCTCCAACACGGTATCCAGGCCCTTCCCAACACCCACATAAATAGTAGTCCCGGGGACGATACCAACCGCCGTCGCGAACGCATAATCACGCATCTTCATCCCTAATAGCGCTGGAATGATGTTCACCAACCAAAATGGGAAAAATGGAATCAATCGCATTGTCAGCAGCCAGCGTATCGGACTTCTATGAAAGGTCTCTTGCACCGTCTCAACCACACCTTCCGCACGCTGTGTAAAAAACTGGCGTGCAAATGTCGAAGCCAGCAGAAAAATGACCATTGCACCTGTGGTCGCACTCAGCACAATTATCGGAAGCGCAACCCAACCGAATAACGCTGCACCCATCAGTGTCAGTAATGACGCAATTGGTAAGGACAAACTGACCGACGCGACATAGGCGAGAAAAAAGACAGAAAGAGACCACGCGTAGTGATCTTGTATCGCTATTTTAAATGCCGAATACCGCGAAAGAAGATCTTCGGCGCGCAAGAAATCGCTACCGAACCAGATCACAAGACCGAAGCCAGCCGCACCGATAAACCATCCGATTCGTTTCACGCTGATTCCAATCAAGTTTCAAATACCTGCTTCGCTGAAAGACGCGAAACTCCATAGTAATTCAGATACCCTATGGGCATCTCAATAGATTTCATCCAAAGAGGTCCACGATGACGGAAATTTTTCCTGTCGGCTATCCAACGCGACGACTGCGCCGCAATCGACGTGATGCGTTTTCTCGAGCGCTCGTACGGGAGAATACGCTCACAACATCACACTTGATTTATCCGATGTTCGTTCTCGATGGGCACAACGAACGAGAGTCTGTGAACTCGATGCCTGGCGTTGAGCGCCTGTCGATCGACTTGATGCTCAAGCAAGCCGAGCGCGCGCATACCCTTGGTATCCCAGCGGTCGCACTTTTTCCTGTTGTTCGTGACAACAAAACCGAAGATGGTCGCGAAGCATATAATCCTGATGGCTTGGTGCAACGTGCAGTTCGCGCGCTCAAATCTGAACTTCCAGATCTCGGCGTCATTACGGATGTTGCACTGGATCCCTACACGACACATGGGCAAGACGGCTTAATTGACGCATCAGGTTATGTCTTAAACGATGAAACGTGTGACGTGTTAGTTCAACAAGCACTGTCTCATGCTGAAGCGGGCGCTGACATTGTGGCGCCAAGTGACATGATGGATGGACGGATCGGCCTCATTCGTGATGCACTCGAAGACGAAGATCAAATTCATACACGGATTCTTGCCTATTCTGCGAAATATGCGAGTGCGTTTTATGGTCCATTCCGAGACGCTGTTGGATCAAGCGCAAACCTGGGCAAAAAAGACAAACGGACCTATCAAATGGATCCATCGAACAGCGACGAAGCACTGCACGAAGTCGCCGAGGATATCTACGAAGGTGCAGATATTGTAATGATTAAGCCAGGACTGCCTTATCTGGATATCGTTCAGCGCATTAAAACAACTTTTAAAGTCCCAGTTGCTGTGTATCAAGTCAGCGGCGAATACGCGATGATACAGGCTGCACATCAGAACGGATGGATTGACGGCAAGGCTGTCATGATGGAAAGTC
>JAYNIS010000043.1:0-8094 GCA_038109325.1 Gammaproteobacteria bacterium
ACCACGCGAATTGATTCACCTACAGATAAGGGACTGACCTGGAAATGCTTCAGTCGGGTGTTCCGTCGAGCTTGATAATCTGCGCTACTGGCACTGTCATGGAGTTAGCGAAAGGATCTGGGTCAGCGTAAAAAGCTAGCCCAACACTTTCTTAAAATATTTGCTTTGGGTTTATAGGGAGTGATCCTCGTATAAGAGTCAGAGTAGGGACTAACTTTTGTTAGGTATCGCAAGCCACATCCATAGCTAATAGGTCCCCTCATCTCCAGAGATGGTTTTTACGCATATCCAGCCGCGCTAGTTTCTCTTTAGGTAGACGTATCGACAAACAGAAGAACCGATAGTTGCGCAATATGAAAAAAAAATTGCATAATTAATTTTTTATGATAAAAATATTGCAAATGAAAATATAAAAAATTGGAATCATATGAGTTTTAAGCTCGCGGTTGAGCGCTTTAATGGGCGGCTAACGGAAGCAGATCGGGCACTAATTTCGATAATATTAGGTGACCCTTTGCAAGTCGTTTTCCAGTCCGCACAGGAGTTGGCGAACCAAGCAGGCGTTCATGCATCTACGGTGGTCCGCCTGGCCCGCAAGCTGGGTTTTGACGGTTTTCCGGGGCTGCGAAAAGCGCTCCAGAGTGAAACCAAGGTAGCATTCGGACCGGGCGAACGGGTCAGACGACGTCTGAACAAGGCGGATGAGAGCTCAAGTCTATCCATGCTAATACATACTGAAATCGCTGCTATTGAGGCCATAGAGGAGACTATCTCCCAAGCCGAAATAGATAATGCGGCTAATATTCTTGCGGGCGCAAAAAAAATATTCATTGTTGGTCGCGGTAGCGCTGCCCCATTGGGTGTCCATCTCGAACGACGACTGAGACGGTGGGGGTTTCAGGTATCGATATCGCTGAATATGCAAGCACGTGATTTAGCAGCCAGTCTGATTGGTATGGGTAGGGATGACGCATTGATCTCGTTTGCCTTTCAATCGCCCAATTCATTACACGCTGGCTACTCCGCGCTCCTAAAGTATTCGCACGCGGTCGGCGCAAAATCGATCGTGATCAGTGATTCACTGGGGCCAACATTACGCCCCAACCCAGATGCTCTGTTGAGTGTCAGCAGACCGGACGAAGCCGAGTTATCGATGCGCACCGCACCGCTCGTGGTGTGCGAAGCGTTAGCAATCACATTGGCACATATGTCCCCTGAACGCGCTGTCGGGAGTTCCGAGGCTCTTGAAAAGCTTCGAGCCGCATTCCGAGGCGAAGAGGAGTAAATGGATTTAGCGACAACACGAGACAGTCCACTAATGCGACTAATTCTGGATCCAGTGAACATCTTATTGATGATTTTGCTAGGAATCTTGTTCTATCTCGTTTTGTGGCCTTTTTTAGAGCTGGTATTGCACACAATCACATGGGGCGACGGTGACCGTCGGCTTTCGCGTGACGCTGTTCCGGGCGAGTACACTTGGTTCCATTGGCTCCAAGTAACAGCTAGCCCGCTCTCAGAACGCATGCTCTATGCGCCATTAGTGAATACTATGATCACCGGAGTCATCTCAACTGTAATCGCATTGATTGTTGGTGGCGGCCTCGCTTGGTGTGTAATCCGGTCAGATATGCCAGGTAAGGGGTGGTTACAACCAATCCTTACTCTTCCTTATATCGTCCCATCGTTCGCGATTGCCTTGGCCTGGGAAACTGTCTTTCGGAGTCCCAAGGTTGGAGGCCAACCAGGTCTATACGAGACTGTTCTTGGAGTTGCGCCTCCTGAATGGGTTTCTTATGGTACGTTTCCGATATCAATAACGCTCGCGATGCATTACTTTCCCTTCGCCTACCTTCTGGTTGCTGGCGCTCTCGCGACTATCGACTCGCAGATGGAAGAGGGCGCCTTGCTCTCAGGTGCATCGCGGATGATGATCTTACGCAGGATTACCTTTCCTGTCGTTGCCCCGGCGTTTGCGGCGGCATTCGTTCTCACGTTTGGAAAAACTATCGGCCAGTTTGCCCTGCCATTTTTGCTGGGAGCACCGACACAGTTCCATACAATCGCCACAATGGTTTACGCAAACTTAGCGCTTGGTCTCGACTCAATGGCGTACGTATTAGCCATTCTTCTTATCTTAATGTCTTTGCTAGCAATCTGGGCATCGAACAAATTCGTTGGAAACAACGCTCGTCGTTTCGAAACGATTAGTGGAAAAGGATTCAGGAGCCGTCAGGTCGCACTTGGCGGGTGGCGCTGGCCTATTTTTTGGAGCGTGGCGATGTTTGGGTTTGTGGTAGGGATCCTTCCGCTAATTTTGCTCGGATATCAGTCATTGATGCTGATCGACGGCTTCTTCAATCTCAGTAATCTGACCATGCATTTTTGGACAGGACAGTCCGACCCTGAGATTGCGATGGGGGAACCCGGGGTTCTGTATAATGCAAATATCTTAGGAGCTACCTGGAACACTATTGAACTAGCCTTCTTTTCAGCAGTGATAGCGTCTTTGATCGGCTTGATAATAGCTTATATCGTGGTGAGGAAGGACGGTAATCCATTAGCCAAGATGTTGGACCAGATTGCTTTTATCCCCTTTCTGTTCCCAACGATCGCTTTCGGCGCGATGTACCTAACCATGTTTGCTGAGCCGCGCGGCCCAATCCCAGCTCTCTACGGCACGTTTACCTTGTTGGTCTTGATTTCAGTAGTAAATCGACTGCCCTACTCTGTGAAAACCGGCGTAACTGCAGTCACGCAGATCGGGAGGGAGCTAGAGGAAGCTGCAGAGGTCGCGGGCGCGAGTTGGGGTCGACGTTTTAGGAAGATAATCGTACCGCTTGCGAGCTCAGGCGTGGTCACAGGCATGATGGTCAGTTTTGTGGGTGTGATGAGAGAACTGTCATTGATCATTCTGCTTATTACCCCCTCCACAAGGGTCTTGATGACGGTCGGCTTCAACTACGCAGAGGAAGGTCTCACGCAGCTCTCTAACGCATTGGTTTTGATCGTTGCCATGCTAACGATAGCCGGTGAACTGATTCTTTGGTGGGCAGGGAAGAGCAAACTCGTGCGATTGCGTGAAAAGCACTCTTAAAGGTTAGGTGATGATGGCCAGCATTGAAATTGAGAATTTAACCAAACGTTATGGCGCTATGACGGCACTGGATAACGTGTCTTTGAAGATCGAGTCTGGCGAGTTTCTTGTATTACTAGGTCCATCCGGTTGTGGGAAAACGACACTATTACGTTGTTTAGCGGGGCTAGAGACACCCGACGAGGGGGAGATCTATATGGACGGAGAACTCGTATTTTCTTCCAAGCTAAATCGAATCGTGCCTCCAGGAAAGCGCAACCTTGGGATGGTCTTTCAGAGTTACGCGTTGTGGCCGCACATGACCGTACGTGACAACGTGAAGTTCGGACTCGATGTCCTAAATCTATCCGAGTCTGACTCGAAAGATCGGCTTGATCAGGTGTTGAAAGATCTTGGTATGAGCGATCTACAGAATCGCTATCCTTCCGAACTATCGGGCGGCCAACAGCAACGGGTTGCTCTAGCGCGGCTATTGGCGACGAAACCACCAGTGTTCTTGATGGATGAACCCTTATCGAACCTGGACGCCAGGCTCCGGATGGACATGAGGGTCGAACTAAAAAAATTTCAGGCATCCACCGGTTCCACGACTGTGTACGTTACGCATGACCAAACCGAGGCCATGACCATGTCGACCCGTGTCGTGGTGATGCGGGGTGGGCAAATTCAGCAAGTGTCGCCTCCGTCTCAGCTGTATAAGCGTCCAGAGAATACTTTCGTCGCTGACTTTATCGGGATGCCTCGAATTAATCTTATTCAGGTGAATCAGTCCGATGGAAAAAATCGCCTGTACAGCAACGGAGATATTGATATCGACATCGGGTGGGACGAGGCACCGAGTAGCATAGTCGTTGGGGCACGTCCTGAAGACCTAAAAATATCGAAAAAAAAGCTGGAACATAGCCCAACTTGCGAGGTCTCCTCGGTGCTACCCAACGGCCCTGAAACAATAATTCAACTTACAAAAGGAAAAACGATCCTACTCGCTCGAATTGGACACGAAATAGACGTACATGAAGGCGAGAAGGTCACGGTTCAGTTTGATCAAAAGGCGCTCAATGTATACGACGCCAAAAGTGGAGCCCTTTTGGGCCCGCCTATCGATGCAGACAGGACCAACTGATGCGCTCCGAGATCGTTCGCGGAGTGTCGATAAACCCACTTGGGAGGGACTATTATGAGAACGGAAATAAAAATAAAAATGGCGTTTAAGCGAGGACTAACAATCGCTGCTATGTCCGCTTGCATGCTGGCCGGTAGTAATACCTTCGCGGATGACGCTTGGCTGAAATCCGCTGGGCTCGGACCTTACGCGCCCGCGAAACAAGATTGGGCAGCTATCGAGAAGGCGGCCAAGGCGGAGGGTAAAGTAGTTATCTACTCGGTCTCATCACGTATCGCTAAACTCGCACCAAAGTTCGAGGAAAAATATGGGATTAAGGTCGAGGGTTACGATATCCCTTCGGATCTTCAACTCGAGAAATTCCGCCGGGAGCACAAGGCTGGTGTTTACGGCGTGGATGTTCTTTACAACGCAGAAGCGCCAATGCTCCTGAACGAGGCGCTACCAGACAAACTGGTCTGGAATTTCGTTCCGGATAATATTGCCGGAGAGCTAAGCGCTAGTGAAAAAGAACCATTATTAGTGCAGAGGCACAGTAGCCGTGTGGTGTATTACAACACAGCGTTAAATCCCAATGGCCCTCCGATCGACTCAATGTGGGATCTGACACGTGAGGAATGGAAGGGCAGGACTCTTTTGCCTAGCCCGCTCGAGGATGGTCTTTCAGCTAATTTTATGCAGACTATCTTGCTCAACTCGGATGCTATGGAAGCAGCGTATAAAGAGGAGTTTGGTAAGGATATCGAGTACTCGAAGGCTGTTTTGAAGGCAGTCAAAAAGAATCCTCTTATCGATAAACCGACGGCTTCGATGGAATGGCTCCATCGTTTCTTGAACAACGAGCCCGTTTTCCTCGGGTCAACGACTAAAATTTTCAAGAATGTTGGCGACGTCAAGCAAGACAAAGCACCTATTGGCATAACTACATTTTCAAAGATGCGCACGAACGAAAAAGGTGTATATGCAGCGGAACCAATCTACAACCTTAAACCCGCGTTTGGTGTTAGCTACCCTACTGCCCTAATGGTGGCGGATATGGCGCCGCACCCCAACGCGGCGAAGCTTCTGATTCGATACATGATGGACGAAGGCTTTAAGCCCTGGGATGAGCCCGGCGACTATGCAGCCCGGGCACCAATCGAAGCGCGTCAAGTGAAAGAGTACGGCCTACCCGCCTTTAAGGATCTGGGTCTTATCGCAATAGATCCAGATGAGGTTTACAACTCTAAATACGGGTTCTTAGCGCTCTATCTTTCATTGAATTAAACGTTTGTGTGTGGCGCCAACCCTAATGCGGCGCCATCCGCTCTCTACCGGAGGTTGGTAGAGACACAAAACCGATTTAACCGTCAAGGACAATTGAATGATCCAAGCTATTCTATTTGATGCAGGTGATATTCTTTATAGCAAACCCAATCGTCAGCACGCTTTCGATGCATTTCTGACGTCTCGTGGTTACTCTGCCCCGAAAAATCCCGACCCAATAGCTAAGGCGATGCGTTTACAGGCCCACGCGGGCCAAATGAGCGAACTAGAATTTTTTAAAAAATTACTGGTTCATCATGGCGTGCACGATCCCAAAGATGTTGCAGAAGGGATTAAATTACTCCACGCCGAGCAACGAAAAGTGGTCTTTTTTGACGGCGTGGATGACACTTTATTTGAGCTGAAACGACGGGGATTCAAGCTAGGAATCGTAACGAACACCTATAACACTCAGCAGGAGAAATATAAGTGGTTTGCTCCGCTGGGGATCGACAAGGTGTGGGATACCTATGCAAATTCCTGTGATCTTAAGATTGTTAAGCCAGATCCAGCAATCTACATGGCTGCTCTGGATCCGATAGGTGTAAGGCCCCAAAATGCAGCATTTGTGGGGCATTCAAAAAAGGAGTTAGACGGTGCCAAGGCCCTTAATATAACAACAATAAGGTTTAACCCAGATCCTGACTGCCTCGAAGCAGATTTTACGGCTAATTCATTCAAAGACATCCTCGACTTGACTTGCATCGTCGAGTCGGGGAACACAACTTCGACCAATGAGTCGAGATGACCTTACTCGGCCTAATTTTAAACCTAGTCGCAGCAGCGATTCTGCTTATTTGGTCGGTCAAACTAGTACAAGCTGGTATTGAGAAGGCGTACGGCTCAAGAATACGTCGTGCGCTACAACAAGCAGACAGTCGACGACTTCAGGCTGCCATATTTGGTTCAATGCTAGCCATCCTCCTGCAAAGTTCTACTGCGGTTGCTGTTTTGGCAGCGAGCTTTGCCTCAACCGGTCTGATAGCTCCTTCGGTTGGAATCGCAGCGGTGCTTGGAGCTGACCTCGGTTCGGCGCTGGTCTTACAAATTTTGTCCTTCAATCTGAGCTGGCTGATTCCGATTTGTCTGATCGCCGGCGGTATTGGTTTTTTCAAGGGTAAGACACCTGGCACCAAGCAGACCGGACGTGTTCTGGTTGGAATAGCTTTGATTCTTATTTCACTCTCGATGCTAGCCGAGGCAACACGGCCTCTCCAATACAACACTTTTATTCCACTTGCTGTCGACTACCTTAAAGCGGACCTCATCGCCGCCTTCCTAATTGGTGGAATTTTTACATGGCTAATCCACTCAAGTATCGCTGCTCTACTACTCATTATTGCCTTCCTGGCGCAGGGAATAATTCCATTCGATGTGGCCGTAGCTCTAGTCTTAGGAGCAAATGTCGGTGGAGCCTTCATAGCAGTTAGCCTTACTAGGCGGGCAGATAAAGTGGCGCGTTTGGTGCCGATGGGTAACCTTATTTTACGCGGCATTATCGCTAGTCTTCTATTAATCGCGGTAGAGATTTGGCCTATCTCCGAAAAATTCCTCGAGGAAGCGAATGTTCAGTACTTGGTCGGATTTCACGTTGGACTTAACTTCGCTCTGGTTGTCTTAGGGCTTCCTCTTGTAGGGCGAGTGGAGATAATTCTCGACAAGCTAATATCGTCAGATGATTACGGCTCAAACGGCATCGTATCCAACAGGCAGAGCATACTAGAGGACAAAAAGACTCACTTACCAACGCACGCCCTCACCAGCACTACCCGTGAGCTTTTATATCTTTCGGAGCTAGTGCAAAAAATGTTTGAGCCAGTGATTGAGCTCTTTGAAAAATGGGATAAACCATTGATTAATGAGCTTAAGGTGCTTGAACTTGAGGTTAATAGCGTGCACCAACGCGTTAAGGATTATGTAACTGAAGTCATCCGTCATAACATAACTGAAGAAGAATTGAGGCGTAGTCATGAGTTGGTTATGTATGCAGACAATATGGAAGCTGCTGGGGACGTGATCGTAAAAAATCTTTTTAAGCTTGCAGCAGCGCAAAACAGGAAGGCGCTTATCTTCTCAGATAAGGGTCGAGAAGAACTGACAACCCTGCACGAACGGATTCTTGTGAACATGCACTTGGCCATGAACGTGCTTTTGTCGAGTGACCTAGAGAGTGCACGGCAGTTGGTTCAAGAAAAGGGAGTCGTGGGAACGATGGTGCTGGAAAGTCATCGTAACCATTTAGATAGGCTTCGTGATGGGGACCCAGCAAGTCTTCGATCCAGTAATATACATATCGAAACATTGAGGGCCCTGCGTCAGGTTAATTCGGCATTCTCTTCCATCGCCTATTCGCTGATTGCTGAAGGCAGTCGAGTGGAGTAGCAGATTTTTCAGGGAGACAAATTCCTGATGACATCAGAGAGAATCGACTTTTAAATTCGAATCTCCTGCCATTTGATTTGTAAACCTAATGACCAGGCTAAGACTCTTTAAACCGAGTTCGCATCAAACTTAATAATCTGCGCGACTAGCTCTGTCATGGATTTGGCGAAAGCGTCTGGGCGCAGGT
>JAYNIS010000044.1:0-8091 GCA_038109325.1 Gammaproteobacteria bacterium
GCGGCCTCCAATTTTTGGATCTAATCCAGGAAGGGAATATCGGTCTGATGAAAGCTGTAGATAAGTTCGAATATCGCCGAGGCTACAAATTCTCAACTTACGCGACCTGGTGGATCCGTCAGGCAATCACTCGCTCGATTGCTGACCAGGCGAGGACTATCCGTATTCCAGTTCACATGATCGAAACGATCAATAAACTGAATCGGATCAGTCGCCAAATGCTTCAAGAAATGGGCCGCGAACCGACTCCAGAAGAACTAGGCGAGCGCATGGATATGCCAGAAGATAAAGTTCGGAAGGTACTGAAAATCGCCAAAGAACCGATCTCGATGGAGACACCTATCGGTGACGACGAAGACAGTTCACTCGGTGACTTCATCGAAGACACAACGATTTCTTCGCCAGTTGATTCTGCAACTGTGGAGGGTCTGACTGAATCAACCCGTCAGGTGCTTGCGAGTCTTACCGCGAGAGAAGCCAAAGTTCTTCGCATGCGTTTCGGTATCGATATGAATACCGACCATACCCTCGAAGAAGTCGGCAAGCAGTTTGATGTCACGCGGGAACGGATTCGTCAGATCGAAGCAAAAGCTCTCCGGAAGCTGAGACACCCAAGCCGTTCAGATCATCTGCGGTCGTTTCTGGATGAGTAAAACCAAAATATTATGGCCTAACTAAATCGCAGTTCGATACAGATTTGCTTCCGAACTAGAAATGGTTTTTCATGGATGCACTACCAACATGGAGGTAAATAATATGAATAAATTAATCGTTGCAGTGATCGCAACATTGGCTATGTTCTTAGGTGGCCAATCAGTCGCAAATGCAGGATATGCGAAGCAGAAGGTGGTCTATCACGTCAATTATTTCGACGTAAAAAGATCGATCGGGGCCATGCGAAACGCTCAGAACCATATCAACGCGCTCGGGCAAGGTAACCATGAGATCCGGTTCGTACTCCACGGAAACGGGGTAGAGCTTCTACGAAAAGTGGCCCAAGAAAGCCCGGACGCCGTAAATCGGATCGACTCCCTGAGAAGCCAAGGCGTCAAGTTCAATATCTGCGCAAACACACTGAAGGGCCGGAAGATTGCTTTAGAGGACCTTCATTTTGCTGAGCAGGCGGACGTAGTCCCGTCAGGTGTCGCCGAGATCGGAAAACTCCAACAAGAAGGTTTTGTCTATCTAAGACCTTAACAGAGAAGAGCCGAGGGACCTCGGCTCCTTTCAAACGACTATTTAAAACTATCGGTATAGTCGTCTCTTAATAGATTCTTCTGAACTTTACCCATCGTATTACGTGGTAGGGTATCCAACTGAATCCATCGTCTAGGCACTTTGAACCCAGCCAATTTTTCCCGGCAGATTACTTGAAGTGCGTCCATATCAAGCTCATGCTCACCTACCAAAACAGCAACGATACCCTCACCAAAATCTGGATGAGGGACACCCACGACAGCGCTTTCAATAACACCGTCCTGATCATTCAACACATCTTCAATTTCTTTTGGATAAATATTCAGCCCACCCGAAATAATGAGGTCTTTACCGCGACCAACGATTGAGACGTATCCATCCTCCGAGAGCGTCGCCATATCACCAGTGATGAACCAGTCACCCTTAAATTCAGCCGCAGTCTTTTCTGGAAGCTTCCAGTAACCCTTGAACACGTGATCACCCTTCACTTCCAGAGACCCGATCTCACCACGAGGTAGTTCTGCTCCATCTTCAGCAATTACTCGGACTTCAACTCCAGGGAGAGGCGGTCCAACCGAACCCGCGCGGCGATCACCATTCAGTGGATTTGAGCAACTCATGCCAGTCTCAGTCATACCATAACGCTCAAGGATGCGTTGCCCGGTCCGATCGAAGAACTCGTCGGAGGTCTCAACGAGCAACGGAGCTGATCCGGATATGAAGAGACGCATGTGACCGCTGACATCACGATCGAAACGTGGGTCAGCGAGTAAGCGCGTGTAATAAGTCGGGACACCCATCATCACCGTAGCGTCTGGAATCGCTTCCAAGACCATATCTGGATCAAACTTCGGAAGCATGATGACTGGTCCGCCATTCATGAGTGCCAAGTTCAGTGCCACAAAGAGTCCATGTACATGGAATAGTGGCAACGCATGCAAAAGAACATCGTCAGAACTATAGCTCCATGCCTCGGTTAACATCTCAGCGTTCGCGACCAGGTTACTGTGTGTGATCATGGCACCCTTCGGTTTTCCCGTGGTGCCAGACGTATAAATAATCGACGCCAAATCATCGGAAGCTCTAGCGACAACTTCAGTGAAAGACTTTCCTGCGGACTTTGCGGTTTGAAATGCGTCGACCAACGACCCACTTGCACCATCGAGGGTTAATACCTGCAAGCTTGGAATTGCACCTTTCAGGGACTCGACATGATCAAGTCTGTCGGCGGAGCACACGTGAAGCTTTGACTCCGCGTCGGTCAGAAAATATTCAATTTCACTGTTCGTGTATGCCGAATTTAGAGGTAGATAAACCGCACCACAACGCAAAACCGCAAGATACAAAACAACGTTCATCCAACCTTTATCAATCTGGACAGAGACCCGATCACCTGGCTCCAACCCAAGATCTATGAGAGCGGAAGCCAATGTTGCTGACTCAGATTCCAGATCTGACCCGGTCAAACTCCGACCCCCTGGGATCGAGAGCAGTGTGCTGTCAGCGTTACGCTGCAGGTTGACTTGAATTGCCGCAAAAACATTATGCGTCATAAGAAAGTTCCTTCATTTTATGCTTAATATTTTTTTTCAATAGCTGTTGTACTTCTTTGGAGGTAGCGATTTGTCCCGTTTCCATGAGTTGCTCATGGTTACTCACGATGTCATCGAGCTCATAGAGGTAGTTCACCATGAAACCGAAGCTTTCCTTCTGCCCTCGGCGGCTCAAATCAGCGTTTGCATTAATCCGCTCAAGGGTCGCGCCGTTACCTAGGTGGAATCGAGCAACGGGATCTTTGAGTTTCGCCCCCTGTCCAGACGTCAAATACTTGGCGACGAGTGGCTTCAACTCATCATGATGAGTAGATGCCTCAAATAAAGGTAGGAACTCCTGCCCTTCGGTATCGAGCCAGCGGCGTAATCCAGGAATTGGCGACAGTGTGACGAAACGCTTTAGTTTTGGGTGCTCTGCCTGCAGGACAGAGACGACCTGCTTAATCAGCAAATTCCCAAAGCTCACCCCAGCAAGCCCCGGCTGACAGTTATTGATCGAGTAAAACACAGCCGTATCAGCTGACACAGGAGGCGCCGGAGGTGTATCAAGCAACGGACCTATCGCGTCGGCCATCCCTTGGACCAAAGCAACCTCAACAAAGATTAATGGCTCATCGGGGATCACCGGATGGAAGTACGCAAAGCACAAACGATCCTCAGCCAATCGGCGTCTGAGGTCATCCCAGCCCTGAATCTCATGAACAGACTCGTACTGGATTAGCTTCTCTAGGACCGCGGCTGGTGTCTGCCAGTTAATACGCTCGAGCCTCAAAAACCCTTTGTTGAACCATGACGTGAACAGATGAACCAGATCTTGATCAATCGGCTTCAGCTCAGGGTGATCGCGAAGTAACTTCCGTAACGCCTCGCGCATTAATATTAATGTCTGTAGCCCATCAGGGGCCGCATTCATGCGCCTAAACAGCTCCTGCCGTTTTGCCTCAGCGGCCTGATGCAGACCCATAGCCGACGCATCATCAAGCGAGGCTTGATAGTCAGCGATCGCCTGATTTAGACGTCCCTGGTCAGGGCCAAACTCGACGATCAACCGCTGGAAGAAACCCAAGTGATCGGACGGCTTCAACCCATGCCAAGAAGATACGACTGACCCGGCGAGGGCCAGGCCAGTCGCCTCACCTCGCCTAGACAGTACCGCGTGACAGAGTGCGATCAGGTCGTCCAGAGGAATCCCGTCCGATTTTAAATCTAAAATCTCGAGGGCTCTGTCTGTAACTTGTTGGATCCATCCTTTTATCCCTGCTGGCATGATGGCCGCCTAATCAAACAGAGCACCGTACCCGGGGATACGGGTATCGAGTCCTAGCTCTTTCATCATGCAGTAGCTTGTCGCAACAGCTGCCGACAAGGTCGGAATTCCTGTCTTGGCTTGGATACCCGCAACGGCCGGAAGGGATGGCATCTGAACGCAAGCGGACGCAACTAACGTATCGACATTTGCAAGAGTTAAACGGTCAACAAGTTCAACCGGCGCCTTGGGATCTTGTCGAGCAACCTCTAAGTTATCAGGAATCTCGAGACTTATTGCATCGACCACCTCAAAGCCCTCTGATTCGAGGTATTGGCACACAAGATCGGTAAGTGGTTTCCGATAGGGGGTAATCAACGCGATCTTCTTTGCGTCGAGAACAGACAAACCTTCGACGAGAGCACCGGCCGAACTGACAACCGAGCAAGGATGATCGTTATCTTTTGTTACCTGATGCAACCGAGCCTGACTTTCTCTGTGATAGCCGAGCCCCATCGACATAATCGCAACCAAGCAGGCGTAGCCCATTACGTCAACCGCGGCATCTGATAGCTCAAGCGCGCAGCGGTCACTGTCTCGATCCATCGCAGCGAGCTCTTCTTTAGTGACCTGTTTCATCCTCATACGACTGGAATGAAACGTGAATCGATCATCGTAGCAAGCTTCGCGAGCCCGAAATAACGCAGGTATTTCGGTCTCCATCGTCACATTTGAACTCGGAACGATTTGACCAATACGAAACGATCGTGTCACGTAACAGCCTTACCCATCAGAGCATCCGGTAACCAAGTAGCAATATCGGGGAAAACGCAAAGAATCAGGATCGCCACGACCATGCACGCGACATAGGGCAGCGAACCTCTCAGAATCGTCTTTAACGGAATTTCTGGCGCGATCCCATTGATCACATACAGATTAAGGCCCACCGGTGGCGAGATCAGTCCTATTTCCATGTTAATGGTGAGGACCACCGCGAACCAGTATGGATCAAAACCTGCTCCCAACACGATTGGCATTAATATGGGCGCCGCCATCAGAATAACGGCCACCGGCGGCAAGAAGAAGCCAGCCACAAGAAGGAAGATGTTGACGTACAACATCAGAACCCATCGATTTACTTCAAGGGTGCCAATCCACTCAGCGATCGCTTGGGTGATGAACAGACTGGACAGCATGTACGAGAAGACACCAGCCGCGCCAATAATGAATAAGATCATTACCGACTCTTTTGTGGAGTCTCTGAGCATCACCCAAATAGCTGAGAGATCTGTCATCCGATAAATTACTATCGCAAGTCCCAAGCAAAGTAACGCGCCAACAGCGGCGGTCTCTGATGGTGTAGCTACGCCGCCGTAAAGCGAAAATAAAACGCCTAAAATCACTAGAAGGAATGGGATAACCCGCGGCAGGACCTCAATTTTTTCTTTCCAGCTAAAGGTCCGGCCACCAAGAGCATCGATGCCACCCGCCCTCCAGGTGGCGAAGACTGACCACGCCATAAATAACCCGACGAGCAAAATCCCCGGGAACACCCCAGCGAGAAATAGGCGTCCGATCGATGTCTCCGTCGCAAGCCCATAAACGATCATTGTGATCGAGGGTGGGATCAGTATCCCCAAGGTTCCGCCAGCAGCTATTGAGCCCGCAGCGACACCATCTGGGAAGTTACGTTTCCTCATCTCAGGAATACCCATCTTACCGATGGCGGCGCAGGTCGCCGGGGACGACCCAGACATCGCCGCAAATAGCGCGCAAGCGCCCAAATTGGAAACAACCAACCCCCCAGGGATACGAGTCAACCAACGATCTAATGCCTCGTACAAATCTGCGCCGGCCCTAGTTGATGCGATCGCTGCGCCCATCAAGATGAACATCGGGATCGACAGCAATGCGAAGCTATCAAGCTTCCCATAGAGCACCTCAGGCAAAAGCTCCAGCG
The DNA here is from genome assembly GCA_038109325.1 of Gammaproteobacteria bacterium. Taxonomy (GTDB): domain Bacteria; phylum Pseudomonadota; class Gammaproteobacteria; order Pseudomonadales; family Litorivicinaceae; genus HIMB30. The sequence goes on from JAYNIS010000044.1 coordinate 5,957, forward strand.
AGCGAAAACCGTCAAAGATAAGCAAAAAAAGAGCAGAGACGACCAACAGACCGTTGGCCACAGAGATCCCTGAAAATAGAACAAATATAGTTACTAAAGCGACAATCGTTCCAAGTAACAACGGATCCATTAGTGGCTTCCTCCCTCAAGAACGATCCCGTCAGCCGGCGTTAACCAGATGTCCATCCCATCGGCTAGCAACTGCAAGGAAAAAAGACCGCATCCGATTGGAACCAGTGAGTAAGGAATCCACAAAGGTGGCCCCCAAACTGTTTCGGAAGTCCAGTTCTTTACGTATGCAATAAAAGTTAGCTCAGCGGCATAAAACGTCATAATCGCCAGCACTATGATCGCCATCCCCAGGCTAAACAGTAACAGGCACTTGCGTCCAACCGGCGGTAACATTATCGGAATTATATCAACGCTTACGTGTCCCTTTAAGGTCTGCACGTACGGTAACCCAAGCAGCGTCGCCCCCAGCATCAAGTATACGACGGCCTCGGTGTGCCAATACGTCGAGGCCCCAATAAAATACCTGATGAAGATCATCTCACAGGTCAAGATCACGGCACCTACTATCGCCAGGGCGGCCACCACGCCGAAGAATCTGGAGACACTGTTGACCAGATTAATAAAAGATCTCATATCAATACCGATAAAGAGTACCCGACCATAAGGCCGGGCACGTTAGAGAGGTTTACTCGACCGCTAGAGCCAAATCTAAGAATCGCTGTCCCTCGGGATAACCAGCAACGAACTCCTTATAGCTGGTTTGCTTTGCCAGAGCCTGCCACGCATTGAACTCATCCTTAGTCATCTCTTTAATTTGAACGCCCGCTTCCTTGAACTTCGCTACAGACGCCGCGTCTTCTTTCTTAGCTTCAGCCAAATAGAATGCCTCTGCCTTCTTAGCTCCGTCTCTCAGTGCTTTCTTCTGGGCATCATTCAATCCGTCAAACTTTGACTTATTCATCAAGAGAGGCTGGTACATAAACCAAAGAGCCTGAGCCCCCGCTGGCGTATAGCACTTAACCTGCTCATAAATCCGGAACGACACAAACGAAGATGACGACGTATTGACAGCATCAAGAACGCCTGTCTGCAGCGCGTTATAGACCTCGGAAGACGCCATCGACGCGATCGACGCACCAGCGCCCGCGATCATTTGGTTAAACGCCTTACCAGCGGCACGCATCTGAAGACCTTTCACGTCATCAGGGTGGGACACACACTTGTCTTTTCCGGCAAATCCTCCCGCAAGATAACCGTGCACCAGCACCATCACGTCATCCTCAGCCATTTTCTGCTGGACAGCATCCATGAACGGTGAATAGTTGAGGCGTGCCGCATGATCATGGTTTTTCACTAGACCGGGCATCAGGGTCAGGTTATACGAGGGCTGCACACCACCGGCGTATGACAGAGGAAGCACAGTCATATCCAGCTGACCACGCGATAACGGCTTGTACTGCTCGTTCGGCTTAAACAACGCCTTTGAAGGAAATATCTTGACCTCCAATCCCACGTTAGCGTCTTTAACGTGATTGGCTACAATCTCAGCGACTTTGTGTCGAACATCTTTGGTAGACCATTGGTGAGAAAGCCTCAGCTCTTCAGCGTTAACCAATGAACTGGCGAATACCGCTCCCACGGTCGCGGCGACTAAGGTTTTAAGTTTCATGTTGGGCTCCTGCCGGTTTGTTATGAATTTTTTGCGGCTAACATAGCTTTGTATGCTGGCTAAAAAGTATTATATCTTAAAAGTATGTATGACATGCTTTAAGAAAGGAGTGATCGTGGTACGGTTCTAATATTTCAAGGGTGAGAAAAACGAAAACAATAGATCGAATATACTTTAAGAACCGCTGTCCGACTTTGTTAAAAAATTAAATGCCCGCAGAGCGATTCAGTCACAAAATTCAAAATTTCCATCAGGGTATATTTAAGAGATCAGACGTTTCTGCACATAATCACTGAAATGGACAGATAGCCTGCCCGAATTTCTCCTCACTACATACCGATGACGAGGAAAAAAAAGATGGGCCAGGGTGAGGGTTAGTATTTCAACAGTTTCGAATCGGAAAAAGAGTAAAGCTACATTGAAAGCTAAATCAAATTGCTCCGCTCTCCTATTT
>JAYNIS010000045.1:0-7566 GCA_038109325.1 Gammaproteobacteria bacterium
AAGCTTGATGATGCGCCTGGTTATCTCAAACGGGTGAATGCATTATTAACAGAGCTCTCTGTCTAACGAAACGAGCGATTTGGTTTGTGTTAAGCCTGTCGCTCATCGCCTGTGCGGTGCCGATCAAGGCACCGCTCGAGGTCAAAAATTTTGCGAAAAGTGATACCGCATTTTTCGTCGAAGCGGTCAGAACAGAGCTGGATCAAAGCCTGAGTCTGCTCTTGGTCAAGCTGTACCGGAGAAATCCAGTCCAGTTACCATCGAGTACGAGCATTGAAGCCCGCGTTGAGCAACTCAAATCACCGCGTTTGAATCTTCAAGAGTTCGGTAGCCCAAAGCCTGACGAATTAGTACGCATGGCTTTTCATCCAGATTTTACTGGTGACAGGGTGTATGCCTTTGTTTCTGGTCTGCAGTCCATGGTGAATCACGCGTTCGATCATCGTCGCGAATTCTTGCTGCTTGATGATCTGCCAACAGCTCAATTTATCTATAACTCAGCACGGAATGTTGAAACTGCTGCCTTTTTGCTGAGAACTCAGCGCGCACAAGATGGGAAACCCTATCTTTATGCAGATGGCATGCAGGATCAAATCTTAAACGCATCGTACTCTCAATTGATGGGTGAGATGATTGGCCTGCAAGATGCGCTGTCTACAGCGCTTGCAAAAAAAGATCAACGAACCCTGAATGCGGTTGCCCGCGGTGCCGCATCGATGGTGTTTCTGCCGGTTGGTTTTTAGCTGCGGTCGCGTTTGGACAGCAAAGAAATATTGCGAGCTTCCGGCCACAGTTCGAGTACCTCAGCATAGATTTCTGGTCCAGATGCAAACGTCACTTGCGGGGTCGTTCGCCAGTCAGGATGTGCCAGATAATCACTGACAATCGCGCCTGCTTCATAGGCGATCAGAAGTCCAGCTATGGAATCCCAGGGCTTTAAGTGTTGATCAAAGAGTACATCGAGTCGTCCCCCTGCAAGATCGCACAACATCAATGCGGCTGCACCCGGTTGCCTCAGGATGGCGCCTCGCTCTAGTGCACCCGTGATACGGCCAGCGAGCTCCTTCGCTGTCAGTCGAGAGCTGTGGCAAATACCGACTAATCCGGTTGAGAAGCTCTTACGCCAATTTGGTTTAAGACGTTGACCGTTACAGTATGCCCCTTGTCCAAGATTCGCCTCATAAAGCTCGTCTCGTGTGGGATCGAAAATCCAGCCACCAATAACAGTTTCATTCTCAACCAATGCAAGCGTTGTACAAAAATAGGGGAGTCCACGAATAAAATTGGTTGTCCCATCGATCGGATCAATCACCCATTGTCTCGTTTGTTTGATTTCGGTGGACTCTTCACCAAGAAATCCGTCGCCTGGGAAGTGCCCTTGTAGAAAATTGATCATGGTTACCTCAACTGTCCGATCTGCCTCGCTGACGTAGTCTTGAGGTCCTTTGAGATCAATAGTCAGTTGATCTCTCGCGTTGAAGAATTCCAGTGCTTTTTGGCCACCAATGCGAACAGCTTCTTTTGCGATATCAGACGTGTTCATTAAAATCCCCTACACTCAGCTTTTCACACAATAAAGATAGTTTAGTGACCGCAATCTCACCGAGTACCAAACAAAGCATTCAGGCACTGTATAGCGACTTTCTCGAGGCGAAGAACCTAAAGCCTCGGCTTGGGCAAAAGCAGATGATTGCTGAAGTCGCGCGCATTCTAGCAAGAATCGGCGATAGCGACTCTGCGCCAATCGGTTTTATTGAGGCGGGCACGGGTACCGGCAAAACACTCGCTTATCTGATCGGGGCACTACCCTATGCGATGGAGCGTGAAATGCCGCTCGTCATTTCGACAGCGACGGTATCGCTCCAAACCCAGCTGATTGAGAAGGATATTCCCGACTTAATTGATTCGACGGGGCTCATGCTGAGCTTCGCTTTGGCGAAAGGGCGTCGTCGTTACTTATGCCCTATTCGGTTAGAGGCTGCGCTAGAGACGCTCAACGAGGGTCAGGCGATTTATCCAGATGAACTCACCCTTGTCCTTGATGCAGATGACAAGGATGTTGTGTCTGACCTGGCAAAGGCCTGGGCACAAGGTGAGTGGACGGGGGACATGGATCAAATTCCCCAAATCATTTCTGATTCAGTGAAAACAGCGATTACCACAGATCACCGGAGATGCCAGGGCCGAAGTTGCCGGCACTTCAAGGCCTGCCCTTATTTTAACGAGCGAGACTCCTGGCTGGATGCCGATCTTCTGGTAATCAATCATGACCTACTGATGTCCGACTTAAAGCTCGGTGGCGGGGTGATATTGCCCCCGCTAGAACGGGTGATACTGATTGTTGATGAGGCGCACCAGCTAGCGCGTGTCGCTTCAGATCAATTTACAGCACATTGTCGAATTGCCCAAAGCTTAGGTGCGATTAAGACAATTGAGAGAGTGATTTCCGTATTGCAAGGAATTCTTCCAGCGGATCATCGAATCGCAAACGATCTCAAACGGCTTCCAGAACCGCTCGAAGGGTTTGGGCACATCTTGGCGAATTGGGGTAAAAGCTGTCTGGAAAAGCTCAAGGAGTTACCGGAGTCCGCCTTTACCTTTCAAAACGAGGGTTCGCGCTACAGGCTGCAATTATCAGAAAGCTTCCCAGCAATGATCGATGGCTTTGAATCGGTGTCAACCACGCTGTCACGCATCCAAAAAGTTTGTGATTGGCTGAAGTCACTCGTCTCCCAAAGCGATCAAGACCTGATGCCTGAAACAGACGCAGAGTTATTGTCTGAGCAAATATTGATGGCGTTAGGGCGTCTCGAGACAATTCCGGAGCTTGTTGCTGCATTCTCCGACGATGCGACCCAGAGTGGTGACGCACGATGGCTCCGTGTTGGTCAGGATGTTCGGTATGCGACACCAGATGACCCAACGGATCTTGAGTTTTGGGTAAGCCCTATGGAGCCCGCCGGCGCTTTAGCAGACGCTCTTTGGGGGAGAATAGGTGCATGTGTCCTTACGTCAGCAACCCTTGCGTATCATGGAAGATTTGAGGTTCCGGCCGGAACCTTGGGTCTTCCAGTCAATTCAGGCTTAATTGTTGATGGTGCATTCCATTATGAGTCGCAGGGGCGCTTGGTTATCTCGAAATTCTCAGGTGACCCCCGCGATGATCAATCGCATGCTGGGCGTATTGCTCGATATCTCGATACGCGCGTGGAAGAAAATATCGGAATTCTCGTCCTGTTCACAAGTTGGCGTCTGTGTTTTCAAGTCGAAGAGTTATTGGAAGACGCTGTCCGGAAAGTCACGTTGGTTCAAGGTCAACGACCGCTGGCGCTCCTTCTTCAGGAGCATGCAAAACAGCGAAAACGAGGGATGATGTCTATTATATTTGGCTTACAAAGTATGGCAGAAGGTATTGATTTACCAGGTGATTTAGCAAATGAAGTCGTGATCACTCGGCTGCCTTTCCAGCCGCCTGATGACCCTCGGGAAGCAACCTTGGCCGAATATTTAAAGAACCAAGGACGGGACCCTTTCACTGAATTGTCACTCCCTTCTGCTACAATTCGGTTACGGCAGGCGGTTGGTCGGTTGATACGTTCAGAAACAGATACCGGTCAAGTGACGATGCTTGATAGCCGTCTGGTGAATACCCGGTGGGGCCAAAGCCTGCTAAGTGAACTCCCTGCGTTTGAATTTATTGAGGAATAGAGTGTATGTCACAAGTTGCTATTGTTGCCGCTAAGCGAACAGCTGTTGGAAATTTCGCTGGAACGCTGGCTTCCGTGTCAGCGGATGAATTAGGTGCAACTGTTATCCGTCAGTTACTTGCTGATACGGGTTTGACGGCTGACCAGGTTTCAGAGGTCATTCTTGGTCAAGTTTTGACAGCAGGTCAGGGACAAAATCCAGCGCGTAAGGCAACGATCAATGCAGGTCTTCCAGAGACCTGCCCCGCAATGACAATCAATAAAGTCTGTGGTTCTGGTCTTAAGGCAGTGAGCCTTGGTGTACAAGCAATTCTGTTGGGTGATGCAGAAATAGTCATAGCCGGTGGTCAGGAAAATATGAGCCAGTCTGGTCATGTGCTCCTCGGCTCTCGTGACGGATTCCGGATGGGTAACGCGTCGCTGATCGATACGATGTTGAAAGACGGCCTCACCGATACCTTTGGGGGTTATCACATGGGTATGACAGCTGAGAATGTTGCTAAAAAATATGGTATCTCGCGTGAAGAGCAAGATGAATTCGCCGCAGCCTCGCAGGCAAAAGCGTCGAAAGCGCGCGCAGATGGCCGTTTTGATGATGAAATCGTTCCAGTCATGGTGCCTCAGCGCAGGAAAGATCCAATTGAGTTTAAAGTCGATGAGTTTATTCGTGATGGAGTGACAGCTGAGGCACTCGGCAAATTGCGTCCTGCCTTTGATAAAGAAGGTACAGTGACCGCCGGGAACGCGTCAGGCATCAATGACGGCGCTGCCGCTGTCATGTTGATGACGGTTGAGAAAGCCGAAGCACTGGGTCTTCCAATACTTGCGAAAGTAAAAGCATACGCGTCTGCAGGTGTCGATCCAGAGATTATGGGAACAGGTCCGATTCCAGCGACTGAGCTGTGTCTCAAAAAAGCAGGATGGACGCATGCAGACCTTGATCTTGTTGAGGCCAATGAAGCATTTGCTGCGCAAGCGATCGGCGTGAACAAGGGTCTCGGCTGGGATACATCGAAAGTCAACGTGAATGGCGGAGCTATTGCAATTGGCCATCCAATCGGTGCCTCTGGGTGTCGTGTATTTGTGAGCTTGATTCACGAAATGATGAAGCGCGACGCAAAGAAAGGTCTCGCAACATTGTGTATCGGTGGTGGTCAAGGGGTTGCGCTCGCAATCGAACGTTAATTCACACCGCAATTGATCCCTCGTGTAGACTTATCGTTTAGATAATAAGTTGCGAGGGATCATGACTGATACGAATATTTCCTGGGATGTGGGATCCTTTGTTGTTGAGCCAGAAGAGGGTAAACCACGGTTTCATGACCTAGGGCTACCAAAAGCCTTGATGCATGCGATCGCAGATCTTGGATTTCGGTATGCAAGTCCAATCCAAGGCGAGTCGTTGCCAATCGTTCTGGATGGCGAAGATATTGTTGCCAAAGCGCAAACAGGCACGGGGAAGACAGCGGCTTTCCTTATTTCGATCATCGATACGTTTTTAAGAGAACCCATTGATGGTAAACGTCGGACGGGTACTCCGCGGGCGCTGATTTTAGCGCCGACGCGTGAGCTTGTTGTGCAAATAGCCAAAGATGCTGAAAACTTATGTAAGTACACACGCCTGTCTGTGGTTTCAATCGTCGGCGGAATGGATTACCAAAAGCAGCGGGATGATTTACGACAGGCGCCGTGCGATATCATGGTGGCAACGCCTGGTCGATTGATTGATTTTCTCGGTCAAAACGAGATCAACCTGCGAAAAATCGAGGTGTTGGTTCTGGATGAAGCAGATCGCATGTTAGACATGGGATTTATGCCCGATGTGCGTCGAATTGTTCGTGCCTGCCCGCGCAAAGAATTACGTCAGACACTTCTCTTTTCAGCGACCTTTACTCCGCAAATCGTAGAGCTTTCGGAGCGGTGGACCTTTGAACCGACTCGCATTGAGATTGAGCCTGAGCATGTCGCCACTGAAACAGTTGAGCAGATTGTCTACATCACGACAGCAGATACGAAGTACCAATTACTCAAAAATGTGATCGATACTCGTAATCTTCACAAAGTCATGGTGTTTGCTAACCGCCGTGATCTATGCAGAGATTTGGTTGACCGACTGATTAAGGATGGAATTGACGCAGCTCTTTTAAGCGGCGAGGTACCCCAGCGTAAACGCATTCAAACCCTTGATCGATTCAAAGAGGGGAAAACTCGTATCCTGGTCGCTACTGATGTTGCGGGGCGGGGCATTCACATCGATGGTGTTGGTCATGTGATCAACTACACACTGCCGGAAGACCCTGAAGATTATGTACATAGAATCGGGCGGACGGGTCGTGCGGGAGCTGAAGGAACGTCCATTAGTTTCGCTTGCGAAGACGATTCATTCTTGCTTCCTGAGATCGAAGAGTTCATTGGTCGCCAATTACCATGCGAACAAGCCCCTGAGTCTCTACTAGAGGGATCAAATGGCGAGACAATCGCTTAATTGGTCTTCTCCATACACAACGCTTGATGAGGACGTCTTCTACGCAAGGGTGTCTCCTTCAGCGCTCATCAACCCGAGATGGGCTGATATCAATGAATCGTTACTCGAATCAATCAATCTTTCTCTTGATATCGAAAACCCGCAAACGCTCGAAGCGTTTTCAGGAGGCCCTCCTCTTGAAGAATGGGACCCGATAGCGCAAGTCTACAGTGGCCATCAGTTCGGCCAGTGGGCAGGGCAGCTGGGAGACGGACGTGGACTCTACCTTGGCGTTTATGGTGAGTTCGAATGGCATCTAAAAGGTGCTGGCAAGACTCCATTTTCTCGTTCTGGTGATGGGCGATCTGTCTTACGGAGTGCGATCCGAGAATATCTTGGTTCGGAGTACATGCATGCGCTTGGCGTTCCAACCACCCGTGCGCTTACCCTCGTTGCTTCCGATACGCCGGTACAGCGTGAAGCACTCGAGCGCGGTGCAACACTGACTCGTCTGGCAAAGAGCCATCTCAGGATTGGTCATTTCGAGCATTTTTATCACCATAATTCTCATCAAGCGCTTGCTGAGTTGATCGAGTTTGCGATTTCTCAACTCGATAGTGATTTGGACGGGTCTCCAGATCGTATCGAACAGGTTTTTGGGCGTTATATTGATCGATCGGCGAAGCTCGTTGCGCAATGGATGGCGATTGGTTTCGTTCATGGAGTGATGAATACCGACAATACAGCCTTGTCGGGAGAGACCTTGGATTATGGTCCATACGGTTTTCTGATGGCGTGTAACAATAACTACGTTATCAATCACACAGACCATACTGGACGATATGCCTATGGGCAGCAACCGCGCGTGATGCATTGGAATTTAGGATGTTTAGCGGAGACCCTGACCCCATTCGTGTCTGTCGAGACACTGCGCGCGTTATTAAATACCTTCCCTGAGAAGTATCGCACGTACTATCGCTCTGAGATGGCAAGTCGCTTAGCGGTTGACCCTACTCATGACGACCTGCCAAAGCTTGTTGACAGCCTAAAAGCGGTCTGGTCAGGACATGGCATGTTCTATCCGGAAGTCTTTGTGACAGTACTCGATGACTCGTTCAAAGGTCTTTCGACAAGGTCTGACAGTCAGTCTGTACCTGATGCGCTTAGAGCTCGGTGGTCTGAAATGTGTGACCCATTACAGATTGATAAAGCCCGCGCTAAAGCTCCTGCATGGATGTTGAGTCATTGGTTACTCGATCAAGTGATTGAGCGCGCAGAAACAGATGACTACTCAGCCGTTCAATCATTGCGTAAAGCAATTCATCAGGGTGTTGGTCAGGCATGTGACGTTGCGACGGAGCTGGGGGGTTCGCCGCCTGATCAGAATTCAGCGTA
>JAYNIS010000046.1:0-3433 GCA_038109325.1 Gammaproteobacteria bacterium
TCAGATCTTGAGAACTTCGTTGGAGAGCGGGCACGTCGTGGAAAACTTCTACCGCGTGGTTTCCAGCGCGTGGACAAGCTAGAGGCAGAATCGTGAGACTTCTCTGGTTCGTGAGTGAAGCTAGTCACATCGAAGCGCTTGAAGCGGTAATAAGAGTTGCTGAGCTGAATAATCAGCAGAGACTTCATCGTCGTCCCAATGATCTCTTGGTCCCAGCGACTTGTGATTGCATTGAGTTATATGTCGATGCGATTGATGAAAACCTTTTCAAAGCACACGCGGACAAAGCCAACACAGACTATCTTCTGATTCGCGATGAACGCCCTAAGCTTGCTTTGTTTGACATGGATTCGACGCTGATCGAACAAGAAGTGATCGATCAGCTTGCTGCGGCGTTTGGCTTGGGTGATCAAGTGTCTGCAATTACCGAGCGTGCGATGCGCGGTGAGCTCGACTTCATCGCGAGTTTCACAGAGCGTCTTGGCCTTCTAAACGGCCTTGCTGAGTCCGAGCTCGATGTTGTTTATCAGAGTCTCACATTGATGCCTGGTGCTTCTACTCTGGCCGCAAATCTCTCAGGTGCCGGTGTCCGATTAGGGATTGTCTCTAGCGGTTTTTCCTATTTTGCTAATCAAATTGGTGAGCGTCTTGGAATGGATTTTGTTTTATCCAATACGCTCGAGTGTCGAGATGGGCGAGTTACTGGCCGTGTTGTCCAACCGATTATTGATGGTTCTATGAAGCTGCAGACCCTCGAGAGTGAAGCGCGTGCTTTGGCCATTGAGTTGGCTGAGACCATGGCTGTTGGTGACGGCGCCAACGATATACCGATGCTGACAGCATCCGGAATTGGTGTGGCACATCATGCGAAACCCAAGGTGCGTAATGAGGCAAATCATTGTCTCAATCATCATGATCTCAGCGCACTCTCTTATCTGGTTAAATTCTGATTGTCAGATGCGTCTTGCGGTGAGTATTGGTAAACTCGCCACCTCTTTAAAAGTTTCTAGGGACGGAATGTGACGCGACCCAGCTGGATATTGCCCGATGGTATAGAGGAATGCCTCCCAGGCGAGGCGTGGGCGATCGAAGACGCTCGTCGCCAGTGTTTGGACTTGTTTCGAAAGTCTGATTTTGGTCTCATCATGCCTCCGATGGTTGAATACTTAGACAGCCTGACAAGTGGTGTGGGCCAGGATTTGTCCGATCAAATCATGGTCATCACTGATCGGGTATCGGGTCGCCTCATGGGTATCCGTCCCGATATGACGCCGCAGGCTGCGCGAATCGATGCGCATGCGTTGAATGAGACTGGTACAACGCGTTTATGTTATTGCGGAAGCGTCCTTAGAGCAGTTGCATCAGGCGGTGAATCAAGTCGTTCGCCACTCCAGCTTGGTGCAGAAATTTTCGGTAATCCTGATCTGTCGGCTGATGTCGAAGTAGTACAACTGGCGCTTGATACAGTGCGGTTATTCACCGACGAGCCGTTGCTGATCGATTTTGGCCATGCGGGCGCTTTGAAATCGCTCCTTGGCAAGGAATCTGCTGTATTCCAAGCCAAAGCACTTGATGCGCTCGGACGTAAAGATTTGGATGCGCTCGCAACACTTGAACAGACTGTTCCTGAGATTGCTCTGTTCAGAGACGCGTACGGGGAATTGGATACCGTGATGCAGCGCAGTCAATCTGTCGAACTCTTGAAGAAGGCGTGTGCAGAGATTACAGAGGTCAGGCTCGGGCTCAATACTGATCAGGTATCTTGGTATTGCGATCTGGGCGAAACGCACGGATTTAACTACCACACTGGCCTCGTCTTTGGAATTTACTCACTGAAAGGTGATCAATTATTGGTTCGAGGTGGTCGTTATGATCACGTCGGAGAATCATTTGGTAGAGCGCGAGCTGCAACAGGCTTTAGCGCTGATTTGAAAACACTGGTTCGCCTCGCGAACTGAGTTAGGTTCATTACATATGCATCAGAGTTTAGTCATTCTCGGCAGCCAATGGGGCGATGAGGGTAAAGGGAAGATCGTCGACCTCCTGACGGAAAAAGTGGACTATGTCATTCGCTATCAAGGTGGGCACAATGCGGGCCATACCCTGGTGGTGAACGGTCAAAAGACCGCCCTGCATTTGATCCCATCAGGGATTCTGCGCCCTCACGTTCGTTGCGTGATTGGCAATGGAGTGGTGTTGTCACCAGAGGCGTTGGTGAAAGAAATTAAGATGCTCGAGGAGCGCGGCCATTCGGTCGTTGATCGTTTGCACGTCTCAACCAATTGCCCTCTCATCATGCGTGTACATGTGGCATTGGATCAGGCGCGTGAAGCGGCACGAGGTGATGCAAAGATTGGAACAACTGGTCGAGGGATTGGTCCTGCGTATGAAGATAAAGTATCGCGTCGCGGTTTGCGTGTAGCTGATGCAATGGATCCTGTGCGCTTTACCGAAAAAGTTCGTGAGTTGATGGAGTATCACAACTTTATTTTGACCAAACTGTATCAAGCGGAGCCCGTCGATGTTGATGCGATGATTGAAGAGACCTTGAATGCAGTGAATTACTTCAAGTCCGCGGTATGTGACACAGTTGATCTGGTGCATCGGAGCCGCCGTGATGGCAAAATCATGTTGTTCGAAGGTGCCCAGGGTAGCCTTCTCGATATCGACCACGGCACCTATCCTTTCGTCACGAGTTCGAACACAACAGCTGGTGGCGTGGCGACGGGTTCAGGACTTGGACCGCGCTATATCGACGCAATTTTGGGAATTACCAAGGCCTACGCAACGCGTGTTGGTTCGGGACCGATGCCAACAGAATTATTTGATTCGGTGGGTGAGCATTTGGCCGTCAAAGGACAAGAAGTCGGTACGACGACTGGTCGTGGTCGTCGCTGTGGGTGGTTTGATGCTGTTGCCGTTCGGCATGCAATTGAGGTGAATTCGATTAGCGGAATTTGTTTGACCAAACTCGACGTGCTCGATGGCTTGGAAGAGGTCAAAATGTGCGTCGCTTACGAGCTTCCAAATGGTGAAGTGGTTGATTACTTGCCAAGCGGTGATGATTTCTGTGAGGCCAAGCCGGTTTACGAAACGATGCCTGGCTGGAGCGAAACAACTTTTGGCATGACCTCACTTGACGAAATGCCTCAGGCCGCGAAAAATTATGTCAATCGGTTGGGTGAATTGGTCGGCGCCCCAATTGATATTGTCAGTACGGGCCCTGACCGAGAGCAAACGATCGTGATTTCTACGCCTTTTGGTGTAGACTAGCGCTCATAGGCAAGCGGCCTTTATAAACAACAAAAATGAATACATTGACCGTCGTGGGTGGAAACGCCCAACCTTAGGGACTGCAGAGGATGATTGGTCCCACGACCGTCCGGTATCGGGAGGTAACTATGTCAAAAGGGCACTCGCTACAAGACCCTTT
>JAYNIS010000046.1:3533-7149 GCA_038109325.1 Gammaproteobacteria bacterium
AGGCAGTCTCCTTGCCATTCGGATGGGCCGAGTGGTGAAACCCGTAAGGAGTCACAATGAACCATTACGAAATTGTTTTGCTGTTCCATCCGGATCAGTCAGAGCAGGTTCCAGCTATGATGGAGCGGTATACAAATGCCGTGACTGAAAGTGGCGGATTTGTTCATCGCTTTGAAGATTGGGGTCGTCGCCAGTTGGCTTATTCGATCAATGATCTGCATAAAGCACACTATATTCTTTGGAATATCGAATGTTCTGTTGAAGTTCTTGATGAACTCACAACAACCTTCCGTTTTAACGATGCTGTGTTGCGTAACATGGTTATCAAGCGGAAAGACGCTGTCACAGAAATCTCTCCAATTAAAGCTGCTGAAAGCCGTCAGGATCGTGACCGCTCAGAGCGTCGCCGTGATCGCGATGCTGAGCAATCAGATGATGCAGACGTTGAAGACATAGAAGCTGGCGACATCGATGATGTCGTTGATGCTGAAGAAGCAACTGAAGAGTAAGGAAGAGAGATATGTCACGTTTTTTCCGTCGTCGTAAGTTCTGTCGTTTCTCGGCTGAAAAAGTCACAGAAATTGACTACAAGGATCTGGATACACTGAAGCAGTACATTACTGAAACCGGTAAAATAGTACCTTCACGTATTACTGGAACAAGTGCGAAGTACCAGCGTCAGCTCGCTACAGCGATCAAGCGCGCTCGTTATTTGGCATTGCTTCCATATACGGATTCGCACGATATCTAATTAACAGGGGATCCCATGGCACGGCTGGCGCACTATTTAATGGCGTCTGAGTGGCGGGCAGCCTTGATCGCTTCATTGCTGCTATTTTTACCGCTATTGTCATGGGCGGGTGCCTCGGTGGTTGCCTTGTACGCTCTCCGTCGGGGCCTTGATAAGTCTCTAATGGTGACCGTAGTTCCAATGCTTGTTGCATCAGTGATGGCATTTGGATTCGGTGACTCAGCCATGTTGCTGGTATTGGTGATCACGGTTGTTTTGGCAGCAGTACTTCACCGAACACTGAGTTGGCTTGCAGTTCTCATGGTGGGACTCGGTATATCGCTGGCTCTGGTGTTTTTAGTAGGCGCGCTCTATGAAGAGACGCTAAAGGGCTTGGTTGTAGCGATCAAAGAAGTGGTCGCCCCACCGGCGCAACTCACCGCTCTTGGAGTGGATGGGGCCACAGTGGATGCTTGGATGGCATCACTTTCTGTTGGCGCACTGAGTTTTGTGCATATGGTGAGCGCATTGTTTGCTCTGACATTTGCACGAGCTTTACAGGCTCAAGCCTATAATCCGGGTGGATTTAAGGCTGAGTTTGTGGCGGTCATGTTACCGCCTGTGTTTGCAACTGGTTGCCTTGTCTTGGCAGCCACTGGATTTTTGATTGATCCGTGGATGCTCCGGTTTTCTCCGGTTGGTGCGTTGCCTTTGATGTTTGCCGGCGTTGCATTGGTGCATGGGCTGACGAGCATGAGGGAGTCGAGGGGACTCATCATCATGTTCTACACAGCATTGGTATTTTTTACGCCATACCTCTTATTGTTGTTGGCGTTATTGGCGGTCATTGACGCGTTTGTGGATTTTCGGACCCGCGCTCGTCAAGAGCCTCCGGAAGATGAGGATGAATAAATGGAAGTAATTCTGCTTGAGAAAGTCGGTAAGCTCGGTGCTCTAGGTGACCGTGTCACTGTAAAAGGCGGTTACGCTCGTAACTTCCTGCTCCCACAGGGTCGAGCCGTTTTGGCAAACGAGGCAAACATTGCTGAGTTTGAAACACGCCGTGCAGAGCTTGAAAAAGCTGCGCAAGAGCAACTGGATGCGGCGACAGCGCGCGCTGAAAGCTTGAATGGCAAAACAGTTGCGATCACAGCGAAAGCCGGTGATGAAGGTAAGCTGTTTGGTTCAATTGGTACGCGTGACATTGCTGAAGCAGCTGAGGCGGCTGGTTTGACATTGGACAAGAGTGAAGTGCGTCTTCCTGAAGGTCCACTGCGTATGACTGGTGAGCACGAAGTGCAATGTCAGGTCCACGCTGAAGTATTTGCAACCATTACAGTTGCGGTGACTGGAGAGTAATTCATGGCGTCGTTCTCAACCAACGAGTTCAAATCCGGCCTGAAAGTACTGATCGATGGTGATCCATGCACGATCGTTGAAAACGAGTTCGTGAAGCCAGGAAAGGGTCAGGCGTTTAACCGCGTTAAGATCAAAAACCTGAAAACGGGTCGTGTCGTCGAAAAGACATTCAAGTCGGGAGACTCGGTTGAGGCGGCTGATGTGATCGATCTCGACATGGAATATTTATATGCCGATGGTGAGTTCTATCACTTCATGATGACCGATGGTTCTTTTGAGCAGCACGCTGCCGATGCGAAAGCAGTCGGTGATGCATCTAGGTGGCTCAAAGAACAAGAGACTTACATCATTACACTTTTTAATGGCGCACCTTTGGCGGTTACACCTCCCAATCACATCGAATTGGAAGTCGTCGAAACGGATCCAGGTCTTAAAGGCGATACAGCACAAGGTGGGTCGAAGCCTGCGACTTTATCAACAGGTGCTGTCGTAAACGTGCCGCTTTTCATCGAAATTGGTGAAGTGCTACGTGTGGATACGCGCACTAGCGACTACGTTTCACGCGCCACGAAAAAATGATGGGTCGGCCAACGGCCACAAAGACCATCCTCGAAGCCCGTGCCAGTTTACTGGCCGGGCTTCGTTCGTTTTTCGAGGCAAGACAATCACTGGAAGTGGATGTGCCAGCGATTGCCAAAGCCCCTGCATCTGACCCATGGCTTGATAGTTTTACCGTCAACGACCCAGCGGGATTGCATGTTGGCTATCTGCTCACCTCCCCAGAGACCTATCTCAAACGATTGTTAACAGAATACCACTGCCCGTTGCATGCGATTGGCAAAGCCTATCGCGCCAATGAAGAGGGGGCAGAGCATGCCATTGAGTTCACAATGCTTGAATGGTACCGACCGACGAGCATCCGTCCGTTTCAATCAATGGTGTCTGAAATACAGGATTTAATCGAAACCCTGACAGAATGTGGACGCCCGGAAGTCATCGCATACAGAGATATCTTTGAGGCAACTTATGGACTGAATCCCCATCAAGCGACAGCGGATGATCTTGTTGGTTTTGGAAGTGATTTGTTGGGTCCGAAAGCAGCTGCCACGCTTGATTTGGATAGTCTTTTCAATGTGCTTTTCGCAACTGAGATCGAGCCACATCTCGCGAACCATATCGTCATCGATTTTCCGGCGATTCAATCGGCGCTTGCGCGTGTTGAGCCCGATGGTTATGACCGCGTTGCAAAGCGTGCAGAGTTGTATATTGCCGGTAGTGAGATTGCGAATGGTTACCATGAGCTTACGGATGCGGTTGAGCAGGCTGCTCGTTTCGACGAGGACAACAGGCGTCGTGAGGCATTGCTGCGGCCGGTTGTGCCGAGAGACGATGGGTTAATTGATGCATTGACGTCTGGTTTGCCGGAGAGCTACGGTGTTGCCTTAGGTGTTGATCGACTGCTTAAGGTGATGACACAGTCGAAAACCCTCTCAGAGTGCATGACATTTACAGGACATTTATGAAAGA
>JAYNIS010000047.1:0-7149 GCA_038109325.1 Gammaproteobacteria bacterium
AGCATCTGAAGGGTCTTGAATACTTCTTTCACTAGGTTGGGGGACAGCCCAATCGAGGGCTCATCGATTAGAAGTAATTTCGGGTCGAGCAACAGCGCTCTTGCAACCTCTAGTTGTTTTTGTTGTCCACCCGACAGCTCGATTGCCTTGCGATTAGCGTGCTCACGAAGTGCCGGGAACATGTCCATCACTGAGTCAATTCGAGACTTGACCTTATCTTGATCGTCTGCCGTGATCCCGCCGAGCTCCAGGTTGTGATAGACCGAGAGTTGCGGAATTACGTTTCGGCCTTGAGGGACGTAGCTGATACCTCGGGCGATAAGCTCAGCAGGGGACAGGCCAACTATGTTCTCCCCGTCGAAAATGATCTCCCCTGAATGGATGTCAAGCAAACCAAAGATTGCCTTAAAAACAGTCGATTTACCCGCTCCGTTTGGGCCAATCATTGTGGTGATAGCTGCACCGTGGATGTCAGCTGTCGCCCCGTTCAGGATAGTGATTTTTCCATACCCACCGTAAAGGTTCCGAATCGATAGCATGACTAAGCTCCCAAGTACGCGTCGATGACGGTCTGATTAGAACGAATTTCCTCGGGGGTCCCTTCAGCGATGACCGATCCTTCTGCGAGAACGATGATCCGTGAACAGAGAGACATGACGAACTCCATGTTGTGTTCTATCACGACGAAGGTTGTGCCAAATTCAGAGTTGAAGGCTTGTAAACGCTCCTTGAGGTTCCCAAGCATTGTCAGGTTGACTCCACCGGCCGGTTCATCAAGAAGCACCAGGCTTGGTTCCGCCATGAACGCCATCGCCGCATCGAGTAGTTTTTGTTGGCCGTACGAGAGGGATCCGGCTGGCTCGTCACGAAGGTGGCTTATTTTGAAGAAGCCTATTAGCTTCTCTGCGGCCTCTGTAAGTCCCGCATCAGGCGACCCAAACAGCCGCGATATCATACTGCCGCTGTGTTCTTGCCCCGCCAAAATGACGTTGTCTATTACTGTCATTTCAGGAAACACAGACAGTTGTTGGAAGGTTCGACCGATCCCAAGGAGATTTAACTCTGATGGTGACTTGCCAGTGATATTCGATCCCTTGAGCGCGACTGATCCAGAGTCCGGTTGGTACTGTCCAAGCAGACAATTGAATAGCGTCGACTTACCGCTGCCGTTAGGTCCGATGAGCCCCAAGATTTCGCCCTGCTGTACGTCAAAGCTTACGTCATTAACCGCCTGAATATTTCCGAATCGCTTAGACACAGAACGAACAGAGAGTAGAGGATGCGTCATAGTTTTGCTCCCTGTTCAAAATCTTTCCGCACCTCTTTTCTCTTAAGAATTTTGCGGGAAATGATTTCACCGAGACCTACTAATCCTTTAGGGCAGAAGATGATCAGTACCACAACTGTCACGGCGTAAATCATGAGGTAGTAGCCTTCGGTAAAGCGTAAAACTTCGGGCAGCATGATAACTACCCCGGCCCCAACGACGGGGCCGAAAAAGAAGCCCGCTCCGCCCACGATGACCATCAGAAGAATCCTGAGAGAGTGGAGTAGAGCGAATGAGCCGGGCTCGATAAATTGAACCAGCGGCGTCATAAGCGAACCGGCGAGTCCGCCTGCCGCGCTGCCGATTGCAAACGCGAGAAGGGTAATCCTTCGGGTATTGACACCAAGACTCTCCGCCCGTATCTCGTTCTCGCGGAGTCCTTTAAACGCGCGGCCCCATGGTGACCGAACGATTTGATACATCAGAAGTGAGAATATGACGAAAATAAAGACTGTAAAGTAATAAAAGTTGATATTTTTGCCGGTATTAAATAAACCAAAGTCTGGCCGCGGCATCCCCGAGAGACCATAGGGTCCGCCGGTGAGCCAGTCTTCGTTTCTGAGAACCAAGAAAACTAATGTGGTGAAGGCAAGCGTAACGAACGCGAGAAAGTGTCCCTTCACTCGTAGTGCTGGGAATCCGATCAACAGACCGAGGACGAACGACGACAGCACAGCGATAGGCATCGCGACGATCCAGTGGATGCCATTGAGTGTTAATAGGGCTGTGATATAGGCGCCGACCGCCATGAACGCGGACTGGGCCAATGAAATTTGTCCCGCATAACCAAGGGTCAAGTTGAGACCCATCGCGGCGATACTAAACACAAGCCACGACGTCAGTGTATACACAATATAGCGACCCTGACCGATTGGGGCGAGGATCAGCAAGGCGAGACCGATCAAAAGCCAAAGGTTTCGTTTGGTAAACTTCACACGGCTCTCCCTTCTGGTTTTCCGAGGATGCCCTCGGGCTTGAATAAGATCACTGCGATCAGGAGGAGTAGTGGAATCGCTTGCCGATATTCAGCTGTGATGTATGTGGCTGTAATGTTGTCGAGGACGCCGATTAGTAAACCACCCGCCAGTGCGCCTCTGACCTGGTTAAATCCGCCGACGATTGCCGCAATAAATGCAATTAATCCCAAGTACTCACCGCTCGAGAATTTTGCGAGGTACACGGGGGTTATTAGGAACGAGGCGAGTGTGGCCAGCACCGCATTCACAACGAACGTGTAGAGAATCATCCGCTTAACATTGACACCAAGAATTTCGGCGACGGCTGCGTTCTGGGCCGCGGCCTGCATGCATCGCCCGACCTTTGTTTTGTCGAGGAACAATGTGAGCCCCACGATCACGACAAAACATATAATCAGGTGAGATATATCTTGGAGGGAGATGATGACTCCTGATAAGTCCCACGCACCCTGAGGTACAAGGGCCGGGTATGGTTGAGCCTCTGCTGAGTAGAACTCTTTCACTAGCTCTTTCATTAGAATCGCTACCGCCATTGTGGCGATAATTAAAGAGAGACCGCCATGTGAAAGCAGCGGGTCAACAAGGATTCGTTTAAAAGCAACACCCAGGATCAGTACGGACAATGCCAGGCCGAAGAGCATCGCTAACCACAAAGGCATTCCAAGAAAGTTGATCCCGATAAGCACAAAAAAAGCAGGAAGCATAACGAACTCACCCTGAGCAAAGTTAACGGTCTGAGCCGCTTGCCAGATGAGGGTGAAGCCGATTGCTGCGAGGGCGTAGATAGATCCGGTGGCTAAACCGGAAAGGATAACCTGTATCAGTTGTTCCATAAGAATGATTGCCCTCGGAAGCTCGAAAAACAAAGGGCCTTTCGGCCCCTTGTCTCTATGATAACGACACTAGGCCGATTATTTCGCAGCCGCGACAGTGGTGGTCACAACTTGCTTGCCGTTTTGAACCTCAACCATGAAGCTTTCGCGCGCTAGCTCACCGTCTTTGTCCCAGCACGTAGTCAGCAACATGTTTGGATGCTTATTCACGTCGAGACACAGGCCGTGCATTTTGTCAGCAAACTTCTTCTGGTCGAACGCACCGTTCATTTCCGTTACGTACTTAACAGCCCACATACCGATGTATCCTTTGATACCGTTGTGATCTGTCTGATGGCCGTATTTCGCGGAAAATTTCTTTCCGAAGTCTTGAATTGACTTAACGTTCGCTTGAGCAGTCAAGCCGACGTGAGCAACCGCGCCATTCGCAGCATCGCCAGCCAAATCAATCACTTTCTGACCCGTTAACGTTACTTCGCCTACCAGAGGAGTCTTTAGACCTTGCTTTTTGGCTTCTTTCAAGAAACGCGCCGACTCTTCTTCGTGAAGATATACAAACACCGCGTCAGCACCCGCACTCTTCAAACGTGAGACGTCAGCCGCAAAGTCAGCGGCACCAGCTTCACTAGGAATGTCTGCGATGACATTGATGCCAGCTTTCTTCATTTCGGCAACAAAAACATCATGACCGCCTTTCCCGAACTCGTTGTTCACCCAAGTAACAGCAACTTTCTTGGCCTTAAGGTTGTCGCGGAAATAACCAGTCAGTGAAGGAACACCGCGGTGTGCACCGTACGCTGTACGGAACACGTAAGGGTTTCCTTTCTGCGTAATGTTTGGTGCCTCAGCTCCCACGATCTGTGGAACGCCCGCGTTCATCGCTTCAAACATATTGACAATGGTAGAGCTCGAGTAAACCGTACCCATAATGACGTATGCGCCATCGTCGATTGCTTTGGTTACAAGACCCTTTGAAATCTGTGGATCAGTCTGCGTATCGTGCTGGGTTACCTTGATCTTTTCACCCAAAATACCACCGGACGCGTTGATCTCCTCGATCGCGAGCATGATACCGTCACGGTACTGAGTTCCTGCTGGAGCACCGCCACCGGACAGCTCGGCGACGATCGCAATATCTACCGCATGAACAGGGCTCGCCATCGCGAGCATCAGGGCTGATGCCCCGGCAATTTGTTTAAACATGAGAAACTCCTAAAATTTTTATAGTGATCACCCGTCGTGACCAGAAGACTGTACCACTTGGTTCATTGTTTTCAAGTTAGACTTCTGGGTGAGCCGGCGTCACTAGTTTATGCGGTCAGAAAATCAACCAAAGCCTCGGCCTCAGCGTCAAACATGTCGGCACCGGTCATGGTCCTGCAGCCGAGTTGGCGGGCCCGCTTTATCAGCTCTGTGACCGCAGGCTTCGTGATCGAGTCGCAGACCGCCATGTCTGCTGATAATTTGTCAGCTTGGACCGGTGTAGGATCGCTCGATTTCATCCCGATGGGTGTCACGTTTGCGATGATATCGAAACCGGAAGGATCATTCGTGTGGGCGAAGACTTTCCCGGGGAATCGTTCTGAAAGCTTTGTCACTGTTTCTGTAAGCCGATCTGTGTCGACATCAAACAGTCCCAGTTCTCCCGCTCCGCGTGTCAAGAACTCGTAGCAGACAGCGCTTCCTGCTCCACCAACTCCGATCTGCAGTACCCGTTGATTGGATACTTCGATACCAGAATTTTTCATCCCGTCCAGGTATCCTACGCCGTCGAGATGATCTCCGATGAAAGACCCATCAGGCTGTCGTCGCATCACATTGACAGCGCCGACGAATGAGGCGCGCTCTGTGAGAGAGCTGCAATACCTGTGCATCGGGACTTTGTGAGGGATCGTTACGACGATACCAGGCACATTTTGACTACTCGAAATCCCCTCGAATACTGTTGGTAGAAGCTCGGCAGACACGTGTACCGGAGGTACGATCCCATTGATGCCACGATCATGCATGATGGCTGTCAGAAATTTTGGAGAGCGAACCTGTGCGATAGGGTCGCCTATAATTGGGTAAATCAGGGTCTCACCTGTCAGTTGAAAATTGTTCATGCAATGCCTTTTCGTGTGTCATTGATATGGTTAGCGGCGATGTAGCCGAAGGTGATTCCTGGGCCAATGGTGATACCGGGTCCGGGGTAATGACCAGCCATAACTGACAGCATGTCTCCTCCAGCGGCGTAAAGGTTGTTCCAAACCGAGCCGTCCTTGGCCATGATCTGACCGAACGGCGTCGTACTGAAACCGGTGGCCGAACCGATATCTCCGATGAACAGCTGAACCGCATAAAAGGGTCCCTCAAGCGCCCGCATAGTCGGATTGGGCCCATGAGTAGGATCACCGTTGTGTCTCTGGTATTCGGTTGATCCTCGACCAAAGTCATCGTCAGTTCCTGTTTTACAGAGCCCATTGAATCTGTCGACGGTTTTAGCCAGAGTCTCTGTATCAACCCCAATCTCTCTCGCGAGCTCAAAAACCGTCGAGCCAGTTTTCAGGTATCCATTCCTGACCAATGGAATCGGGTTGTCGCCGCCTGGCCTCAACATTCCGAGGCCATACTTGGTGATTGCTTTTGAGTCAGCGATCAACCAGATCGCTCGATCTCCTTGGTCGTTATTGAGGACTGTTTTCCCGAAGTCGTGATAGGAGATTGTCTCATTGATAAAGCGTTGGCCTTTATCGTTTACGCACAAGGTCCCGGGTTTGCTCCGATCAAACACGAAGTGAGGGTATACGGCTGTGGTTCCGTCTACACGCTTCCTGACTGACACGGGGGCATAAAAGGCTGGGGTAATTGCGGAAGATCCGTAACCAATGTTTTCTTGGTCCAGTAGATCGTGAAACGAACCCTTATTGTCAGGGTTAGCTGGAGAATACGGTGACAAGGTCTTTGGGTATACCGTACCTCTTCGAATCGGATGCTGTCCAAGCCCGCCGGTCGCCGCCACCAATGCCCCTATACTTACCGTCTTTTCTTCGTCGCCTTTGCTTACTGTGATCGCCTGAATTCTCATTTTGTCTTTGATCAAGCGGATGACTGTTGCTTCGGTTAGGAACTCGACGTTGTGCTCAAGGCATGACTGGAAAAAACGAGCGATGAGTGCTTGACCCATCACGAGGCGAGTGTGGCGACCGAACAGCAATCGATCAAGTGCGTAGCGAGCCACCAGGCGTGAGACGTAAAAGAACGAACCAATATTGCTGTAGCGCTTGAGTAGGTTTCCTATGTCTACACGGTCGATCTGCATACCTTTTAGGACGGTAAACTCGGGGATCGGTGGACGAATAAGTTCTCGCAGTTTTCCGAGCCCGCGCGTTGAGAACGGGACCGGCTCAATCGCTCGACCGTTCAGTGTCGCGTCGTCGTTGGTCCATATGTAATCCGGGTGCTTTGGGCACGGGCGGAAATGAACGTGGGTCTTGTCCTCCAATTCCTGGATCGCAAGCCCCGCTTTTTGAAGGAAATGATCGCGCTGGTCTTTCTGTTGGGTACCGATGATCGAGTCAAGAAAGGTGGTCACTGATTGAAGTGAGTCAGAGTCATTGACCGCCTTTCCGATTGATGAGAGCGGTGCCCAGGTTGTTCCGCCCGACAGCGCGGTCGTCCCACCAATGTGAGCGCTCTCTTCGATAACCAGAACGTTCATCCCGCGGAGTGCGGAGAACAAAGCGGTGGCCAGACCGGCGGCGCCGGAGCCGAGAACTACAACATCGTATTGTGTCCTTAGCGGAGCGGGGGACACAGTTCCGGAAAAATCATTCATGCTTTTGCGACTTAGTAATGATGTGAGAAAAGTTTACTTTCTAGTAATATCAAATGTACCAAATTTTTAAAAATTAACAGAGTTTTTTCGGCGGGCAGATTTTTGAAGACCATAGCCAACACTGATACTCAACATAAATACGATGTAATCGTGGTCGGCTCAGGCGCCGGAGGCTTGTCCACCGCCGCGGTCGCT
>JAYNIS010000048.1:0-7147 GCA_038109325.1 Gammaproteobacteria bacterium
CTTTGGTCGTTTTAACTGCAACCCTAGGATTATCGCTCCTCAAACGTCAGGGCCTGTCAACTTTGATGAGTGCGCGACATAAAATGGACCAAGGATCGATACCCGCATCTGAACTCGTGAGTGGTGTGATGATTGCGGTGGGTGGCGCATTGCTTTTGACTCCAGGATTCATAACCGATGCCATCGGTTTTGCACTACTCATTCCGCAGACACGTCAGTGGCTTTTGTTCAAATTAATCGATCGCTATCGCGACAAGATCATCATCGAAGGCGAGTTCCAGCGAGTCGATGATAGAAATTTTTAGTTCGGCTGTTGAAAAAAATAAATGCGTCTCCATCAACGGGCTTGTCTTAGGGACAGGTAGTCCCTGGAGGTTTAACCCGCCACAGGTGAGCTAAGGAAAGCGTTCCAACTCATTGGGATGGGCGGGTCGAGGGTAGGCGTAAGCCTGAGTTCATTGTCATAAAGCGGAGATATCAGCAAATGAACATTCGTCCACTCCACGATCGCGTCGTTATTCGTCGCATGGAAGAGGAATCAAAAACAGCGGGAGGTATCGTTCTCCCAGGCTCGGCGGCCGAGAAGCCAAATCAGGGTGAGATTGTTGCCGTCGGAACAGGCAAACCACTCGATAGCGGAGAAGTCCGTGCGATGTCGGTATCTGTTGGCGACAAAGTTGTGTTCGGCCAGTATTCAGGCTCAAACACAATCAAGGTAGACGGTGAAGAACTTCTGATCATGAATGAATCAGAAATTCTTGGCGTAATCGAAAAGTAAGACCCCCTGAAAGAAAGGATCATTAAGACATGACAGCTAAAGACGTAAAATTTGGTGTTGCTGCCCGTCAGGGTATGCTTGCTGGTGTGAACGTTCTAGCGGACGCGGTGAAAGTCACCCTTGGGCCGAAAGGACGCAATGTAGTTTTGGATAAATCATTTGGTGCTCCAACCGTGACCAAAGACGGTGTGTCTGTAGCAAAAGAAATCCAACTAGATGACAAGTTTGAGAATATGGGCGCACAGATGGTGAAGGAAGTTGCCTCACAAACATCTGATGTTGCCGGTGACGGAACAACAACCGCAACAGTACTTGCACAAGCGATCGTCAACGAAGGCTTGAAATCAGTTGCCGCGGGCATGAACCCAATGGATTTGAAGCGCGGTATCGATAAGGCTGTGAAAGCGGCTGTTGAAGCGATTGGTGGCATGGCGAAGCCATGTGAAGACTCAAAAGCAGTCGCGCAGGTAGGTACCATCTCAGCGAACTCAGACTCCGGCGTTGGCGCAATCATCGCAGAAGCGATGGAAAAGGTCGGAAAAGACGGCGTGATCACTGTTGAGGAAGGTTCTGGCTTTGATGATGAGTTGGACGTCGTCGAAGGTATGCAGTTCGATCGCGGTTATCTCTCACCTTATTTCATCAACAACCAAGACAACATGACATCTGAGCTTGAAAGCCCATACGTTCTGCTGGTTGACAAGAAAATCTCAAACATTCGTGACCTGATTCCGGTATTGGAAGGCGTCGCCAAAGCAGGCAAGCCATTGTTGCTGATCGCTGAAGATGTTGAGGGTGAAGCGCTCGCAACCTTGGTTGTGAATAACATGCGTGGCATCGTAAAGGTTTCTGCTGTGAAAGCTCCTGGCTTTGGTGATCGCCGTAAAGCAATGCTGCAAGATATTGCGATTCTGACTGGCGGTACAGTGATCTCTGAAGAAGTCGGCTTGTCTCTTGAGACAGCAACTTTGGATGATCTCGGAACAGCGAAGCGTGTTCAGATCTCGAAAGAGAACACAACGATCATTGATGGCGCTGGTAAGGCAGACGACATTAAAGGTCGCGTGAAGCAGATCGAAGCGCAGATTGAAGAAACTTCATCAGATTACGACCGTGAAAAACTGCACGAGCGCAAAGCCAAACTGGCTGGCGGTGTTGCCGTGATCAAGGTTGGAGCTGGTTCTGAAGTCGAAATGAAAGAGAAGAAAGCTCGCGTTGAAGACGCACTCCACTCAACACGCGCTGCGGTTGAAGAGGGTGTCGTTGCTGGCGGTGGCGTGACTCTGATTCGTGCGTTGCAGGCAGTCGGTGATCTGACAGGTGACAACGAAGAACAGAACGTTGGTATCCAGATCGCTAAGCGTGCTATGGAAGCGCCTTTGCGTCAGATCGTTACGAACGCAGGTGGTGAGGCGTCAGTGGTTGTTGATAAGGTGAAGCAGGGTGAAGGTAACTTCGGCTTCAACGCAGCGACTGGTGAGTACGGTGACATGATCGAGATGGGTATCTTGGACCCAGCGAAAGTGACTCGTTCTGCGCTGCAAGCGGCAGCATCTGTTGCTGGTCTCATGATCACAACTGAATGCATGATCACAGAGATCAAAGAAGACAAGCCTGCGATGCCTGCAATGGATCCCGGCATGGGCGGCATGATGTAATCCGACCCTTGAGTCGCAAAACCCCATCCAGTTTCTGGGTGGGGTTTTTTTATGTTTCACCAAAAATAGTAGGCATAAAAAAACCCGCCGAAGCGGGTTTTTCTAATACATCGCGTTACGCGTTTGCAAATTGCTCGGCCACATAGTCCCAATTCACAAGTTCCCAGAATGCTTTCAGGTAAGCAGGGCGCGCGTTACGATAATCAACATAGTACGCGTGTTCCCATACGTCACATGTCAGCAAGGGTGTTTTGCCTTCGGTCATTGGGTTTCCTGCACCGATCGTTGATGCGAGCTCCAACTTGCCATCGCTTGTTTTAACGAGCCAGCCCCAGCCAGATCCGAAAGTTGTGACTGATGTTTTAGTGAATTCTTCTTTGAAGTTTTCGAAGGAGCCAAACGTTTCGTTGATCGCGTCAGCGAGTTCACCAGTTGGTTCTCCGCCACCATTCGGTGACAGGCAGTGCCAGTAAAATGTGTGGTTCCATACTTGAGCTGCATTATTGAAGATGCCACCAGACGAGGCTTTGATAATTTCTTCAAGCGACTTACCTTCGAACTCAGTTCCTGGTACGAGGTTGTTCAAATTGTCCACGTATGTTTTGTGGTGTTTGCCGTGGTGAAACTCGAGTGTTTCTTCTGAGATGTGCGGTGCTAAAGCATTTTTAGCGTAAGGCAGTGACGGTAATTCAAATGCCATGAGGACCTCCAGTGTTTTTTGGTTGGTGCAATTGTGGGGGCTACTGATGACAAATCAATCTTTTCCGAGATGATGGGTTCGTTTTCTCGATGGATTCGGTAAACTCAAGGCATAGTTAAGGCGAGCATATGACCCGAAAAGAACCACAATTCAACGATGATCCGGATACCCCGGTCTCGGTTCCAAATCCTATGTACTCCGTTCGACCCGAGGCCGAACCGGCAATCCCACACTCTATGAAGTCAGAGAAGCCCAGACAGGCAGGCTCGAACTGGCTATTGTGGTTATTCGTTGTGGTCAGCTTGTGCTTGTCATTCGGGATGGCGTTTTTCGGGCTTGAGGAGGCCGGCCGCTATCAGGCGGCGTTAACTAAAGCTGAGAATCAGGCCAAGGCGCTTGAAGAAACGATCGAGAGATTGAATAGGTTACAGACCCAAGGGATAGGGGAACTAGCTCAATCGGACGCGCAGATGAGGCAAATGATGTCGTCTGTGCAAACGAAGTTGGCGGAGGATATCGAGAAAAAATTTTCAAATGTTTCAAAGCGCTTCGAGGCGTTGTCAGCTGATCTGAGGAGGACCAGCCAAGCGAATGAGGACATGACAAAGGATGTGGCTGGTCTATCGACGAGTATTGACAGTCTGCAAGAAGGCATTGGCTTGCTTCAGGGTCAGGTTTTATCTGAACGTTCAAGGCTAGATAAAGCAACACAGACTATTGACAGTATCGGGTCTCAGATACAACTGGTAACCAACGAAACCGTTCAACTTAATGAGAGGTTACAGTCGGGTGAGAGGAAGCTCGACGAGACGACGAAGCTAGCCGAACAAGCTCTTGATGATAAGACTGCTATTATCGCGGTAGAGGTGCTGGCAGAGGAGGTTGTGGGCTATAAGCAACTTCTTGAGGACCTTAGGGATGATTTGCTAAAACAACAAGACTCAAATTTAGCGTTTGTTAGTCAACTTGAAGATTTGCGTGCCCAGGTTGCTGGAGTAAAAGAACTGGAACCGCAAATTTCAAAATTGTCAAAATTGATCAACGATCTTGATGTTGGTAGAAAACAAATAACCCAACGGATTATAGATCTCGATGCGCGTTGGAACGAGTTCTCACGACTTGAGAGGATAGTAATAGATAGTCAAAAAAGGATCCAGAATATAGACAGCCAATTGAATGAAAACGCAGAGTCTTTAGGTAAGCTGCAATCAAAAATTGATGATTACGCGAATCAGGCGGTAATAGCTCGATGAGACGGGTCGTATTCAATCAGAAAGGTGGTGTTGGCAAATCCAGTATCGCTGTTAATCTTGCGGCTGCTAGCGCCAAGGCAGGATTGAAAACATTGTTGGTCGATTTAGATGTGCAAGGTAACAGCACACACTACATCTTCGGCCAGCGTTCTGGACCCCTGTCTGGCGTCGAAGATTTTTTTCAAAACCAGCTATCGCTATACTCACGCGAGCCGGTATCGTCGCTTATTCATCAAAGTCAGTATGACAACTTGTCCGTGATGCCATCTGGTCGTGGATTGTTGGAGCTCGAGCACAAACTCGAGAGTCGCTATAAAATGTATAAGCTGAGGGAAGCGCTTGCGGAATTGATGAGTGCATTTGATCGCATCTATTTAGATACACCTCCAGCGCTCAATTTCTTTTCCCGGTCAGCGATGATTGCGGCCGAGCGTGTTATTGTCCCTTTCGATTGTGATACGTTTTCTAAGCAAGCGCTCTATCAATTGACTGAAACTATCGAAGAAATCAAGGCTGATCATAATCGTGAACTCACTCTTGAAGCGATTGTTCCCAATCAAGTCCCAGCACGCGCCAAATTGCCACAGCAATTAATCGAAGACTTGAAAGCTGATTTGCTACCGGTATCAAGGACCACCCTATCATCGAGTGTTGTGATGCGGGAGTCGCATGAAAAAGCCAAACCTCTGGTGTATCTGAGTCCAAAGCATCGCCTGACAAAAGAGTTTGAAGCGTTGTTTCAGGAACTCGAGTCGGCTGAGTAATGGATCATCACTCAGAAACGATTATTGAGGCTTTGAATGCATTGGAACTGGGTTTAAGAGAGCTTGGTTTGTGGTCTGACGTGCGTCCTGAACCGAATGCACTGGCCAGCACGATGCCATTTTGCTACGACACTCTCGAGCTTGAGCAGTGGCTGCAATTTATTTTTTTAGGTCGGATGCGTGAAATTCTTGAGCAGGGGGATTCGTTGCCTGAGTCCTGTGCTATTTACCCGTATGTCGAAATGTTATCGGGTGCTGGGAAACCTGTGCATCCAAAGTTGGCTGAGCTGGTCCAGCAGGTTGATCGGAGCTTTGCAGGGGAAAGTGGTAGCGGGGAGAGGATTTGAACCTCTGACCTTCGGGTTATGAGCCCGACGAGCTACCAGGCTGCTCCACCCCGCAATCGAGGCGCGTACTGTAATGAAGTGCTACTGTTTCGTCAAGTAACACAAGACAAACAAGCGCACAATTTTTTGACAACTTGGTGAATGAAACATGATGGCGCCCAGAATTCGCGCGAATCGCTACAGTGTGATGACACTTGAGTGGCCCAAAAATAACGAGTCGCTCGAACAATGGCTGAAAGAGCAGTGTCATAAAGCGCCAGCACTTATGCAAGAAATCGTTGTTGTTCTCAAGCCATCGTCTGAGCACGAGCCAGAAGAGATCCAGGTTGCTGTAGAGGCGCTTGATCAACTCGGTATTGGTTTGATTGGATTGACAGGTGATTCAAAGCATCGCGCAGTGGCCGATGACATGGGCCTCGCATGGTTATCTCCAAACAATGTGACTGTCGAGTCTCAGTCGGGGCATGTAAAGGTGGCAAGTCCATCACGGGAGACAGCTCTCGTTGTCGAGGGCCCGATTCGATCGGGCGTCCAAGTCTATGCCAAGGAGCGCGACCTGATCGTTATTGGCCAGGTGAGTGAAGGCGCTGAAATCATGGCTGATGGTCATGTCCATGTGTACGGTCGTTGTCGCGGACGCGTCGCTGCTGGTGTCAGTGGCCAAGCGAATGCCGAGATATTTTGTTTAACCTTTGAGCCTGAACTGGTCTCTTTGGCAGGGACTTACTGCGGATCGGATCAGATTCCAGAAAACCTCTGGTCTGCTAGAGTGCGTGTAGGGCTCGATGAGAATTCGCAAAAATTAACTTTTGGATTGATGGGATAAAGGAGAAAAAAGATTGGCTACCGTTGTCACTGTGACCTCAGGAAAAGGTGGGGTTGGTAAAACCACATCGTCAGCAGCAATTGCAGCGGGTCTTGCTCAGGCAGGACACCGGACTGTGGTCATTGATTTTGATGTAGGTCTCCGGAATCTCGATCTGATTATGGGAGTTGAGCGTCGAGTCGTGTTTGATTTTGTGAATGTCATTTCTGGAGAGGCAACATTGAACCAAGCGCTGATTCAAGATAAGCGACTTGAGAATCTGTCGATCTTGGCGGCTAGTCAAACGAAAGATAAGGATTCACTCACCGAAGAAGGCGTCGGCCAGGTGCTGGATCAGTTAGCCGAGATGGGATTTGAGTACATCGTTTGCGATTCGCCTGCTGGTATCGAGCGTGGCGCGACAATGGCTCTCCATTTTGCTGATCACGCGGTGATCGTTACAAACCCTGAGGTGTCATCTGTACGAGATTCCGATCGAATTCTTGGAATTTTGCAATCGAAGTCTAAGCGTGCCAAAGAGGGTGGTAAGGTGCACGAGCATCTTTTGATTACACGCTATGATCCGGTGCGGGTAGAAAATGGTGAGATGTTGTCGAAAGAGGATGTTTGCGACATTTTGGCCGTCAAACTCATTGGAGTGATCCCAGAATCCAAAGC
Source organism: Gammaproteobacteria bacterium (assembly GCA_038109325.1). Classification (GTDB taxonomy): domain Bacteria; phylum Pseudomonadota; class Gammaproteobacteria; order Pseudomonadales; family Litorivicinaceae; genus HIMB30. The sequence continues at coordinate 6,984 of JAYNIS010000048.1, forward strand.
GGTTCTGAAAGCATCAAATACTGGTGTTCCAGTCATTTTGGATGAAAATTCGGATGCGGGTCTTGCATATGTCGATGCGGTTGCACGCTTTTTAGGGGAAGACCGCCCCATGCGTTTCGTGACACCGAAGAAACAAGGCTTACTCAGCCGAATTTTGGGTGGAG
>JAYNIS010000049.1:0-7063 GCA_038109325.1 Gammaproteobacteria bacterium
GCGACACCGTAGTGTCCTTTTTGGCCATGGGTGTCAAAGCGATAATTTAAAAATTCGAGATCTTCGTACGGAAATTGTTCATCAGCGACTTTAACTTCTTGAAGCCCAATAACATCAGGGTTTAGGTGTTGCTTCAGTGCTTCTAATTGATGAATTCGTGCACGAATTCCGTTGATATTGAATGAAACGATTTTCATAGGGTCTTTTCTGCTCTGGTTTGGCCGCATACTATCAGACCTAAGGAGAGGCTCAATGAACATCATTTTAATGCGTCACGGTGAAGCGGTTCCGTTTGCACCAAACGATGCGGATCGCACGCTGACACCGAAGGGCAAATCAGAGGCGTCGAATACAGGAACGCAACTGAAGAAGGCTAGTTGGATACCTCAAGCTGTGTTCTGCTCAACGCGGATTCGAGCCCAGCAGACAGCAGAGCTTGTGATTTCAGCACTTGGTTCAGATCTTCAGTCGACAGTGCTCGAGGGGATCACACCTGACGATGATTGGGCGAAAGCGATGGCTGTAATTGAGCAGCATGCAGTGGATCACAGCCTGTTTGTTTTCCATCAACCCATTTTGACGCAAATCGTGGGGCATCTCACAGACGGTAGTGCACATTTTGATGTCCATCCACGGGCAGTTCCGGCGACTGCGTATTTACTGAAGTTGGATGCATTGTTACCGGGAGCGGCAGCACTCGTGGGGGCATATCAGCCTCAATGAGTGAATCAATTCGTTTTCAGATCGCTGGGTTAACGTTCCAGGGATTGTGTTTTGGCCCGGCTGACGGAGTGCCTGTCCTTGCGCTACATGGATGGCTTGATAACGCCGCATCCTTTGTTCGACTTGGACCACTGTTAGCTGGCTGTCGCGTGGTTGCAATTGATCAGCGCGGTCATGGATTAACGGATCATTTCAACCGGCCGTACCACATTTGGGATGGTGTCCCTGATGTAATTGGAGTATTGGATGCGTTGGGCTGGGATCAATCGATTCTTCTTGGACATTCCATGGGGGCCGCAGTCGCAACGCTTGTTGCGAGTGCGTATCCGGATCGAATTCGCGAATTATGGCTGCTTGAGGGATTGGGTCCTTGGACCTATCCCGACGGTGAAGCGCCTGATTTATTGAGAACTGCGACCGATCGATTACAACGGGTGATGGATCGACAGAAGCCTGTGTATACATCAATTGATGCAGCGATTGAGGCGCGTGTGCGTGGAGGAGTCGTTCCATTAACCCGCCAAGCAGCCGAGCCGATCGTGCAACGTGGTCTGGTGAAAATTCATAGTGGTTGGACATGGTCTGCTGATCAATATCTGACATTACCGCCGTTGTTTCGGTTAGATGAAACTCAGATTCAAACGTTCATCCAACGTCTTGAAACACCGGTTTCGTTGGCTCTAGGAAATCGTGGATTTTTCAAAGAGCCGCTATTTTTACCTGACAGAATCAAACTTTGTCGTGACATTAGGGTGGAAACTTTTGAAGGTGGTCACCATCTTCACTTAGAAGGCGCCGAGCGCGCTATCGCAAAGTGGTTATTAGAGGAGCATTCTGGGGTATGAAGACGTGGATTGTATTGGGCTCGATGTTGCTGTCGCATTGGTCGATTGCTGCCGATATTCCGGGTTCCTCCGATCTCCCTGAAGTTCAACGACCACTGGGTTCGGAAATTATTCGATATAGCGAGGGTGTGCAGTCAGCAATTCGCCTTCCATTGGAGCGGGTGGAGCGCGTGAATAATCGTCTGGTGATTGATAATGAGCTCGATATTGAGGGTCACGTCATGGATATCACCTACGAACTTGGACCGCGCGAAGACTATCGCGCTTATATGGCGTCGCTTGAGGATGCATTGAGTGGACAGAGTGCAGAGATTTTATTCTCCTGTGAGAGTCGAGGATGTGGAGTGAGTGGTCTATGGGCTAACTCATTGTTTAAAGTTCGCGAACTTTACGGTCCAAATGGCAGTCAGGTGTATTTTGCAGCGAAGTTAGCAGGTGCCAGTGATCGTTACTTATCCGCATATGGCATCGAGCGCGGTAATCGGCGCCAGTACGTGCATATTCGGTTGGTCGAGCCTGGCGTTGATGAATCACTATTCCAGGGTGCGCAGAGTCTGCTATCGGAGGGCCGCGTGATTTTGCCTGTTGAGTTTGCAGGAAATCGGGTGAGCCCTGAAAGTCGATCAGCCATTACAGCCATCGCATCGGACCTGAAATCTCTGTCTGCTGATCAGTTGGCAATTGTCGCGTACCGCGCGGTCACACCGGGTGGATCACTTGAGGATGCAATGACTCAGTCGACAGCGCGTGCTGAACACGTCAAAACGTTGCTACGTGACGCTGGCCTCGTGATTGAGAATGCATATGGCTTAGGTCCATTGGTTGCTCCATCCGGGTCTTCGCCTGACCGTGTCGAGATCGTGAAGTTTCGTTGATCTACAGACTAGCTTTACTGAGGAATTCGCGGATAGACTTTTTTATGATGATTGAACACATAGATGATGTTGTGTCGAGCCAAGTCGCTCGACAAGTCCTTGATTATTGGTTTACCGAATATGCCGCTGGAGATCTTGCTGCAAAGCAGGATAAGCGTTGGTTTATGGGTGGCGAGCTTGTTGATCAAGATATTGGCCAGCGATTTGGGCATCGGGTTGAACTTGCGCTCGCAGGGGGTTTCAAAGATTGGGAAAGTGAGCCTGAGAGTCGTTTGGCTCTGATCATTTTGCTCGACCAGTTCACGCGCAATATTTTTCGTGGAACATCCCGAGCATTTTCAGGTGACTCGCGCGCAGTGAAGCTCGCGCGGCGTGGCCAAGCGACTGGGATTTTCGAGGAGTTACCACTCATTCAGCAGGTATTTGCACTGATGCCTTTGGAGCATAGTGAACTCTTGTCTGATCAGGCATTGTGTGTACAGGGAATGACGCGTTTGTTTGAGCTTGCTGCGGATGAAGACAAGCCACGATTCCTGTCATTTGTTGGTCATGCGCTAGAGCATAAAGCGATTATCGAGCGTTTTGGTCGTTTCCCTCACCGAAATGCGGTGTTGTCTCGGATTTCGACAGAAAATGAAAGACGATTTCTTACTGGCGCAAAAACGTACGGACAGAGTAAAGCGATCTCCTGAAAATCTATTTACCACGGCAGGTGCCGCAAACCACATTGGATGGGCTGGGCAACTGCTTGTCAGACCTCGGAGGAGTAAGAGAAACGCTCTGGCGGATCTAAGGGGAAACGCACCTCACCTTCAGGGATCTCGAGAACCAGCGTGTTCGCTCCGTGAGTCGCTGCATAACAGCAAAGCCTTGGTGTTAACCAACTGGCCTCATCGTCTGAGAGCCTTAAAACATTGATTCGCATTTCACCTTCAGTCATGCGCGGCTCAATCGCGACCAGTAAGGTTGGTGTGTCGAAGCGGAGTGATTCCGCATCTAAGGGCATCAATGTTTTTTCCGGGTCACCTGTGAGAGTCATGGTGCGGTGCGGGATGCCTGCATCATCAAAAACGGGGCCCTCTGGTAAGAATCCATGATTGGCATAAAAACCCATGGCGGTGATCTGTGCCCCAAGGGTTGGAGTATTCCCTGCGTCTTGAATTTTTGTGATAGCGGTCCGTAATAATTTACTGCCCACGTTTTTGTGTCGGACGTCTTTTAAAACCGCCATACGACCAATTTTTGTGAGATCTAGAATCCGCGCGCAGCCCACAGGTTCACCATCGCGTTCGGCAAGCAAATGGATCGCGTCTTGATCAGCAGGGTCCCATTCGTCAGCGGGATCGATCTGTTGCTCTTTGATGAAGACTTGGGTCCTGATGGACTGAAGTGCGTCTTGGGTGGTTTCCCAGGTGACTTCACGTATTGTCGTTCTCGGACGGTATAAGCGATTCTGTTCGGATGAGGTCGATGACGGTGTCACGCCAGAGGCTGTCCAGCTTCCGGATGTCACTCGATTGAATAGAGCGCGTATTGGCCAAGTGAAGCAGTTCAGAAGGCGTTTGATCACCGATCCGTTCTCCGTTTATGTAAAGCGTTTGATTGACATAGGCCATCCGGCAGCCTGGGTCAAGTTCCCATTGTGTCATTGAAGTGATGAGTGGGTCGATGTCTTGATCGTCGATTTCTTGAGCTGGATCGATCTCAAGATAGGGTGCCGTTACCCGCGTTGCCAAGAGATGTTCAAGGACGTGAGGTTCATCCAAATATCGAATGATGGCTTCTTTGGCTTTGTCGAGATCGCTTGCGAGGATTTCAGCCGGTGCACCGTCGTGTTGTCTGCCGGGGTCGTTAAATCGAATCTGTTGTTGACTGCTACTCAGGGTTTCCAGTGCACCTTCTAGAAGTGCTCCTGCATCTGGTGCACGAAAACCGAGTGACAAGGTCATACAGTCGGGATCCAGGCTGACGCCATGATGAATCATGTTTGGTGGCAAATAGAGCACATCACCTGGGTTTGCAGTCCAGGTTGTTAGTGGCTCTTGTGGTTGAACAAGAGCGATCGGTTGGTTTGGAACTAGGAGAGTCGTTTTGGTCGCCCATGGACCAATATCCCACTGTCTGCGGCCGTTTAATTGAATGAGAAAAACACTGAATTGATCGAAATGCCGCCCAACGCTGCCATCGATTGAGGCCCAAGACAGCATGCAGTCTTCAAACCGCCAGTGTGGCAGCCAGGTCATGGATTTACGGATCTGATCATACTCCGGGAACAGATGCTCAAGCGCATGCATGAGCGCTGTCCACGGCTTATTCGGCATCGAAAATGACTCGAACGGGCCGTGCTCGAGAGTGAATGATGAGCCTTCCACGCCTGTTAATAGTCTGCTTGGGAGATCAGTTTCGGTGAGAATCTGAATCAATGTCTCGGTATCTGGAACTAAGGCACTGACGTTCACTGCCTGATCGAGGATCACAGGAGTGGTTTGCCAGTAGCGCTGAAGGGTGTCTCCATCAGCAAGTGACACACCCTGAAGCCGCTCGATGGTCATACTTTTCTTGCCTGAGCCTCTGCAGATCCGGTGTAAGTCAGCGGAGTCATATCAAGTAGTGTTTGCTTGGCATCCTCTGGAATATCGAGGTTTCCAATAAAGGCACGTAATGACTCTTCATCGATTGGCTTGCCTCGCGTTAATTCCTTCAATTGCTCGTATGGTTTTTCGATTCCGTAGCGGCGCATGACTGTTTGCACAGGTTCAGCCAATACTTCCCAGCGTTTTGCGAGATCTTCAGAGATCACACCGAGATTGATCTCAAGCTTATGCAGTCCCTTTAATGATGCTTCATAGGCAATCAGCGAGTGTGCCGCCCCAACACCGACGTTTCGAAGAACTGTCGAATCAGTCAGATCACGCTGCCAGCGTGACACTGGGAGCTTGGCGGATAAGTGCTCAAAGACTGCGTTGGCGATACCAAGGTTCCCTTCAGCGTTCTCAAAATCGATTGGATTCACCTTATGCGGCATGGTGGATGAACCAACCTCGCCGGCAACAGTCCGTTGTTTGAAATAATCGAGTGAAATATAACTCCACAAATCACGATCGAGATCGATCAGGATTGTATTGAAGCGCTTTAATGCATCGAAGTACTCAGCCACACAGTCATGGGGTTCGATCTGCGTAGTGTAGGGGTTGAATGTGAGTCCTAGATTGGTGATGACGCTCTCTGCGTGGGCTGCCCAGTCAACCTCAGGGTAGGCTGACAGATGTGCGTTGTAGTTACCGACCGCACCGTTCAACTTACCAAGCAGTTGTACCGCTTCAAATTGTGTTAATTGACGCTCAAGTCGTGCCACGACATTTGCAAATTCTTTACCCACAGTGGTCGGCGATGCGCTTTGCCCATGCGTTCGCGACAGCATCGGGTGTGCTGCCCACTCGTTAGCTTTTGCACGCAGAAACTCAACGATATCTCGCATTTTTGGGGCCAGTACATCATCGCGCATGCGTGTGAGCATCAAGCTGTACGACAAGTTATTGATGTCTTCGCTGGTACAGGCGAAATGAACAAATTCAGAAATTGCATTGAGTTCTGGGCTCAGAGCAAATTTCTCTTTGATGAAATACTCGATTGCTTTCACGTCATGATTGGTCGTGCGCTCAATGTCTTTGATACGCTCACCGTCTGCTTCCGTAAAATCAGCAACGATGGCATCGATTTGTCCAATCGCCTGTTCCGACAGGGGCGCGACTTCGTCGATCTGTGGGTGACTTGCCAAAGATTTGATCCAAGCCAATTCAACTTCAACGCGAGCACGCATTAACCCGAATTCACTGGCAATTGGACGGAGCGTGTCGACTTTTGAAGCGTAACGGCCGTCAATTGGCGAGATCGCTGTCAGCATAGATAAATTCATGATGTTCCTATAACCCGATTGATTCTAATTCCTTGAACACGCGGCCTCGCTGGAATAACAGCGACAGCCGGCCACCACCGAGTTGTCGATACAGCATGGCGGCGCGGATTCCGCTTAAGAGGAGTGCGCGTACTTTAGCAGGATTGTTGCCCTGTTGCAGATGTCGGCCATGGTTACCTGTCACCATGATCCGGAATTTGAGCGTCGATACTGTTTCCTGGTACGCCGTGTTTAGGGTGTCGATTACTGACTCATGTGTCGGTCCGAGTTGCTCTCCTTTTTGTACCGCAACCTCGAGATGCCCACGCAAGCGATCGAGCAGCTGTGGTTGTTTGGCGAGTTGTCGTTCGACTTGCATCAAGCTGACGAAGTAACGGATGGCTTCAGGATATTTGCTGTTCCCGCCACGACCGAGCATTTCTCGGATCATTTTTGATCCTGACTTTAGTCCATCAGTTGTTCCGCCATAGACATCGAGCGGTGTGTCCGGCGTTAAGTTCAGAGTACTTTGAATCAGTAACTCGAATTCATCATGTGGCACCAGCCCTGTATTCGCGAGACGGTCGACGAGATGTGCAGTCATTGCTAATGCACTGAGTGGATACAGGCGATTTGGGTTACTCATACCAAGGCTTCCTCAATGACAGCACCGCCGAGACAGGCCTCGCCATCGTAAATGACGACCGATTGCCCGGGTGTGACTG
>JAYNIS010000050.1:0-3403 GCA_038109325.1 Gammaproteobacteria bacterium
TGCCAGATTCTTCTGGCTCTGCGATCGGCCTCGAAACTGGGCCGTCTGCAAGGATCCGCATATCTTCATCATGACCTACTTCTTGATGATCAATCGGCTGTTCGTCAATTAACGGATCAGATGTCTGTGTGGTCGATGACTCATTCCACACGGGTTCGACGCGTCCAGCCCTTGGTTCATCAATATCCAGTGACTCCTCAACCACAACTGTCTGCGTTTTCGACTCGTAACCCTCAAAAAGAGATTCAGTCTGCGTATCCGGTTCAATCGGCTCTGCAAGCGTGTCGGCATCTGCAGGCTTCATCGCCTCCGCTTTGATTTCGCTAGCCCACAAATTCAATTGACTCGCATCAGTCGAATCAAATAACGGATCCGCATCAACTTGTGGCTCAAGCTCTTCTGGTGTGGCCTTCTTCACTGGACGTGGTTTACTGACATCAGACCGTTCTGGTGATTCAGGGGGTGCGGCCATCAGGTCAAGTTTCAAACCTTCTCGTTTGTGCTTCAGGGTGCGACGGATGCCATCGGCCAACAAACCCACAATCAGGATTGCACCTAAAATTAGCAAATATTCACGTAACCCGAATTCCATGCGTCCCCTACTCAGTGGTGGCCAATTCAACAGCCCGTTCGATATCGACGGAAACCAGACGTGAAACCCCTGGTTCCGACATTGTCACACCCATCAATTGCTCAGCACGTTCCATCGCAATTTTGTTGTGAGTGATATAGATAAATTGGACTGCCTGCGACATCTTAGCAACTGCATCAGCATAACGCCCGACGTTCGCATCATCTAATGGCGCATCCACCTCGTCCAGCAAACAAAATGGTGCTGGATTTAGTTGAAAAATCGCCAAAACCAACGACAATGCTGTCAGTGCTTTTTCCCCACCACTCAACAAATAAATACTGGAGTTTCTCTTACCTGGTGGGCGCGCCATAATCGTTACACCGGTCGACAGCAGATCTTCATCAGTCAGCATCAACCAGGCTTCACCACCACCGAACAGTTGCGGGAAGATTTCGCCAAATGACTGATTTATCGCATCGAACGTATTGCGGAATAAAGACCGTGTTTCACGATCAATTTTTCGAATCGCATCTTCGAGCGTTTCAAGTGCCTCGGTCAGTTCTGCATGCTGATGGTCAAGTTCAGCTTTCCGCTCGAGCTCTTTCTGGTATTCATCAAGAGCTACAAGGTTAATCGGGCCCAAACGTTCTATTCGCGTTTCAATACGAGCAAGCTCGGCTTCAGCCGCTTCTCGATTACCAAAGCGCAATTCAATTTCAACAATATGCGCCTCGGTCGCGTCTCGCGTTCTCAATTCACCCTGTAATCGATTCACTTCAATCTCAATTGCCTGAGCCTTCAACCGGATTTCGCCAAACGCTTGCGACTGCACCTCTCGGTCGCGTTCGATTCCAGAACGTTCAGATTCGAGCAAGCGAAGTAATTCATCTTTCTTGCCGAGTATCTGACGCGCTTTGGTCAACTGCTCTTCAAGACGCTGACTTTCACTTACAGCCTGCTTCAGATCCTCTTCCGTCACCGCTGGCTGATTCGCCAACGATTGAGTATTTGAAGCAAGCGTCTGGAGTTCTCCCTCAAGACTTGAAAGCTGACCTTGCAGCCGTTCAATTTGTGTCTGCGAGCGTGACTTAATTCCAGACAGACGTTCGACTTCCACACGAAGATCTGAGCGCACATTTACAAGCTTGTGGCGCTCTTCACGCAAGCGGCCCAGTGATCCTTTATCTCCATCGAGCGATTGAAGCAGTGGCGTCAGCTTTTCTTGTAGCGAGCTCCTTAACTGAGCCACCTCGTTAAGCTGTTGAGCGAGCTGTTTGGCTTCTTGATCAATTGTTGCTTGCGCTTGAATCAATGACTCTTTTTCATGACTCAACCGGTCACGGCTTGCCTCAACTTCTTGATTCTTTGCTTGAAGGCCAGCAACACGATTGGATAACTGGACAGATTCTTTTTCTAATTCCTGCACCGACCCAGTTTTTTCTTTCACCGCTGTAGCCGCAAAGTGACGTTCATCACGGAGTTGCCCGAGCCGATCCTGCATCACCCCAACTGCATCAGAGGCCGTCTGCTTTGCCTGTTCTAGCTCAGGAACCCGGGCCTTCAAATCGAGAATACCCGTTGATCGACCAGCGACTCGCTCAATCCACCCTGGTCCAAAACGAAGACCTGCCTCTGTGTAGCCCTCGCCATCAGTTGCGTGCGGCGCCTGAGACTTCGAGAGTTGTGCCGGAAGATTTTTAACATACGTAGACGACACCACGCGAACACCTGCTGGCAACGCGTCAATATCAAGAGCGCTTAAATCATCAGCAACAAATGCACTTAAAAGCTCTGGATAGGCAGCCTCAAAAGCCGCTCGATCGTCTTCTGGCAATTCAATGTGTTCTAACACTCGACCTGTAATTTGAGCGTGTTTCTCGACCCAAGAACTTATCTCCCTATCATCAATTCGAGATTCGGCAGCAATAATTCGCTGCGCTTTTTCAAGCTCTGCGTCAGCACTTTGTAAAATGCCTTTCTGGCCCCGGAGTTGCTCCTCCTGTTGCGCAACAGAGGCATCGGCGTCATCTTGCGTGATCCGTAATTTCGAAAGCTCAGTTTGCTCAGCGCTCAACCGCTCGTTCAAGGCTGTCAACTCATTCTGTAATTCAATGATTAACTGTGGATCTGTATCTGAGAGTTGAGTCAACGCATGCTCGATCGCTTCAAGTCGCGACGTATCCTGTCGTTGTTGCCGCTCTAAGCCCTGTTTTTCGGTTTCCAAACGGGTGATCTCTGATTTCACACGACCCAATTCGCTTGCAAGTTGACTACGTTCGGATTCTTGAGTCGTAAGATTCTCTTCGAACTCTGCGATCGATGCGTCGAGCCTACCGAGATCAGCTTCAATTTTTTCAAGCTGTGGTTCGATCTGCGATTTCTTCTGATCAGCAACCACACCCTCATCTCGATCCCGATTGATGAGGCCTTTCAGATCGGTGATGTCTTTCGCAATACGTTCTTGATTGGCGGACAGTTGGCGCACTTGATGTTCATAGGCTTCTTTATTGGCCTCCAATCGAGACAGGGTCGCAGCATGCGTGTAGTACGCAGTATTTGCCGTATCCAATGCCTGATTCGCATCTTCCCGCGCGACTTGCGCGTCAATGCGTGCACGTTCATTGGTCGATAATGAGGACGCAAGCCTATCGAGTTGCTTCTGGCACGCATCTTTCGCATCCATTTCGGCTTGTTGTTTGTCTTTCTGTTCTTGTAGCTGATACCAAAATATCAGTGACTCAAGACCCCTCGATTCAGCCTTCAAAATTTTATAACGTTCTGCAGCATCAGCCTGACGCTTTAATCGATCTAACTGGCGGCCGAGCTCAT
>JAYNIS010000050.1:3503-6936 GCA_038109325.1 Gammaproteobacteria bacterium
CGTTCTGCAGCATCAGCCTGACGCTTTAATCGATCTAACTGGCGGCCGAGCTCATCGGAAAGATCATTCACACGATCCATATTCTCACGTGTTCTTGAAATACGGCTTTCAGTTTCTCGTCTGCGCTCTTTATATTTAGAAACGCCGGCAGCTTCTTCAACGTAGGTCCGCAGCTCTTCAGGCTTTGCTTCGATAATTCGCGCGATCATGCCCTGTTCGATAATGGCATACGAACGAGGACCTAACCCTGTCCCCAAAAACAGATCCGTCACATCGCGGCGACGACAGCCTGTCCCATTGAGGAAATACTTGGATTGCCCTTCACGGGTGACTTCGCGCTTCACTGCGATTTCCGCAAACTTTGCATATTCCCCGGCTGCACGACCCTCTGTGTTATCAAACACCAGTTCGATCGATGCGCGAGACACTGGCTTACGACTGACGGATCCATTGAAGATCACATCGGTCATTGACTCGCCTCGCAAATGCTTCGCGCTTGATTCGCCCATCACCCAGCGCACAGCATCAATGACATTGGATTTGCCACAGCCATTGGGCCCGACAATCGCTGTCATATTCGATTGAAAAGGAACTGTCGTTGGGTCTACGAACGATTTAAACCCAGCTAATTTGATACTTTTTAGGCGCAACGGTTTGAACTTCCACTTGATCTATATAGGAAGCTATCCAGTGCGCTCCAGAGTTTCAAGATATTTACGTTCAAGAGATCGACAAAGTTCAGAAACCTGATGCACAGACTCATTAATCTGACCCGCCTCAATCGCAGGGATTAGCTTTGTTTTCAGCATCCGATCAAGAGATTCAACCCCTGCCAAATTTAACCGAACAAGTTTGGAGAACACACGATCAAATGTCGGAATCAAATCATCGATCAATTCCCGATAAACGGTATTTGGATGCAATCGACATATCGCTTCCAAAACACTGACTGGGTTAATGCAACCAAACTTACTTTCAGATGCATGCATCGCCGCCTCGAGCAAACTCGAGTATTTCGGAGACCAGGCTGGAACCAGTTCAGATATCACGTGGGTTAATATGATTGGAAGCACCGTTGTGAGATCTTGAACGCGACTCGGGCTCAAACTCGTTACAACCGCTCCGCGCCTTGGAATTACATCAATCAAACGACGTCGTTCTAGAACTCTGAAGGACTCTCGAACAGAGCCACGGGAGACACCCAACTGACTAACTACCCGCGTTTCCTGGATACGATCACCCGAACGCAGGATACCCGCGACAATTTGATGCTCGATATGTGATGCGATGTGCTCAACCAAACCAGGGCCTGGTTTGAACGGCACGTAACTTAATCCGTCTGCCATGACTTTTAACTCGCGACTGATCCATCAGTACACGGCTAAGTATGAACCGCTTTTGATAAAACGCAATACAACCAAAGCCATCAGGGCTTCAATTGCAATTCAGCTTTATTTTCAGGCTCCAACGTTAAAACAACTGGACCACCCATCCAATCGCCCTGACTTCCAGTCGCATCACCAACAGTGAGTCGTGCTGCGATTTCGACAGTTAACCCCGGATGAAGTTGCCCACCCATTACCGCATCTTGGTTCGACAACTGGACGGTGATAGGCAGTTCATTCACAGACAGCCGTCTCGCAACCAATGGCCGTGGCGTTCCATTAGCTTCGCGAGCAAACAAGAAAACCGTGGCGTCCTTGAGACTTTCAGGGACTGCCTGACTCAATGAGACAGACAGTTCAATCACTGCTTCACCGAGCTGTGCTTTCTCGGCCGACTTTTTGTCTCCACGCTCTGCCGCCCTTGCAATACCCATCTCAATTGCCTTCGCCTCTTCAGAACCCGGAGGCAGTTGCCCAAGCATTCGAGTCCAGAGCTGCACAGCTTGCGGATAATCAGAGGCCTCAAAAGCAATAATGCCCAGCGAACCAAGTGCTGTGACCTGATTTGGGTCGAGCTCAAGTGCTAGCCGGAAGAGATTCACGATCTCTTGATCAGCGACACGGTTTCTCGCCAAAAATTCATCCTGTGCTGCCTGGGCGATCACATAGGCGCGCTCATCTTCGGGTAAGGCATTGAGCGCCGCTGTCGATAACGACATTTCATAGGCGCCAAGGCGCCAATACACATATGTCGATCCACCCAGGGCGACAACCGTGACAAGCAGTGCAATCAAAACGCCTTGACGACCAAATCCACGCAGCGCCCAAAGAAGTCCCAAACACACTGTGGCCGCAAGTAAGCCCATCCAAATCATGCTTGAGACTCTCCTTCTTCAAGCGCTTTTTTCGATTGGCGAATTCGCAACACCACCAAAATTCCACCCAATACCAATAGTCCGGCAGGCCCAAACCACAAAATTAACGTTTGCTGGTCCAAAGGTGGGTTGTAGAGAACATAGCGCCCATAACGGGCCACCATAAAATCTTTAATCTCCGCGTCGGTTGCCCCCTCTTTGAGCATCCGATAGACCTCTGCCCGCAAATCTCCTGAAATTTCGGCATCGGAATCTCCAATCGCCTGATTCTGGCATTTTGGACACCGCAATTCGTAACCCAGCTGGCGGAACCGAGCCTCCTGCTCTGGCGAATCAAACTGATACGTCTCGATGGCTGCCTGAACGCTCAATGAGAAGCCCAGCACGCAAGCAACAAGTAATTTTCTCATCATTGAATTGTCTCGAGCATCGGCTGGATTTTTTGGGCGAAAACGCGGTCATTCACCTCACCCTGTATCCTCAAGTGGATCACACCATTTGAATCAACCAGAAATGTTTCTGGAGCACCAGCAACACCGAGATCCAATCCGAGTCGACCAGAAGGATCAAAAATCTGTAGGGCATATGGATCACCGAGTTTCTGTAACCAATTTTTGGCAGCCCTTTCGGTATCCTTGTAGTTCAACCCGACGACAGGCATCTGTTCTGAGAGCTCCGTCAAATAAGGGTGCTCGACCTGACAGGTGATACACCAGCTTGCCCAAACGTTGAGCAAAAAAGGTTCTTTTGGGAGCATCTCACGCGACAAAAGTTGACCTGTATTCAGATCAGTTAACTCAAAAGCAGGAACAGGCTGCCCAATTAGTGCTGACGGTTGCTCTCTTGGATCGAGTGTGAGGCCTTTGAAAAAGAAACCCACGAGGATTGCAAAAACACCCAGTGGTAACCAGACCATCAATCGGTTCATGCAGTAGCCCCTTCGACCGCTGCCTCAGCTTTCTTTTCCTTCATTCGCTTGCGATAGCGCTTATCAGTGATTGATACAAATCCACCAAGTCCCATCAAAAACGCACCAGCCCAGATCCAATCAACAAAAGGCTTTACAGACAAGCGAACAGCCCAATCACCTTCACCAAGCGGCTCACCCATCGCGATGTACAAATCACGCGTAAAGCCAGAATCAATCGCTGCTTCAGTCATGACCATTCCCGA
>JAYNIS010000051.1:0-6933 GCA_038109325.1 Gammaproteobacteria bacterium
CATGCATGAGTCAGCAGGTCTTAGCCAGAAAATGGCGCCCGACCACATTCGAGCAATTGATCGGTCAAGAGCACGTGCGTAAAGCGTTAACGCATGCGCTCGATTCTGGCCGTTTGCATCATGCGTATCTGTTCACGGGTACTCGTGGGGTTGGTAAAACAACCATCGCACGTATTTTAGCCCGGTGCCTCAATTGTGAGACAGGAGTTTCATCCACTCCTTGTGGCGAATGCCCAAATTGTCGTGCAATCTCTGATAATCGGTTTGTTGATTTGTTGGAAGTGGATGCAGCCAGTCGCACAAAGGTTGATGACACCAGAGAGCTTCTTGAAAATGTAAGCTATGCACCCAGCCAAGGTCGATACAAGGTGTATCTCATCGACGAGGTGCACATGCTAACGACACATTCATTCAACGCGTTACTGAAAACTCTCGAAGAGCCACCTGGTCACGTTGTCTTTTTACTTGCGACCACGGACCCACAAAAGCTATTGCCGACAGTGCTATCACGTTGTTTACAGTTCCACCTCAGAGATCTGAGCCCTGATTTGATTGAGTCTCATCTCGAGCAAGTCCTAACTGAGGAACAGGTCACATTCGATAAAGATGCGCTTTGGCATCTGGCGAAAGCAGGTCGAGGCTCTGTTCGCGATGCGATGACTTTACTTGATCAGGCGATTGCACATGGTGAAGGATCAGTCATGACAGCGAACGTGATTGAAATGCTTGGCACTCAGGGAGTCTCTGAAATTCCTGCATTGCTCAGCGACATCGCGAGAGGACGGGCGGTCGAGGCATTAGAGCGGATTGAGCAGCTTGCACGAGAGACTCCAGACTGGATGGCGTTAGTGAGTGGAGTGCAGTCGATGCTTCATCAAGTCGCGGTTGCTCAGATCAATGGCGAGGGGATCAATCATCTTTCGCCAAGTGAGCAAAAAGCAATCCGAGAGCTTGCCTCACAGATGTCTCCAGAGTTTTTGCAATTGGCTTATCAGTTCGCTTTGACGGGATATCGCGATCTGCCGCTTGCATCAGACGCGAGGTCCGCCTTTGAGATGTTGGTATTACGTATGATTGCGTTCCGACCAGCTCGGGCTGGCGAATGTGTATCGAATTCTGGCTCGTCTCAGACAACTAATGATTCAGATTCTCAATCTGATCCAGAGCCTGCCTCAAGGGCGGCAGATACACAAAAAACAGAACCAGGGGCTCTAGAATCCAGCACCTTGGTTGGTGTACGGGACCCTGTGGTCGGGTCTTGGGCCGATTCCGAGCACTGTCAGCTGGCACCCGATACTGTGGCGATGCCTGACCCTATACCAGCACAGGAGACGGCTGAAGCGCCTGGGCCGGGCATCGAAGAGCTGAAAGATGAGAAGAAAATTATTGCGGTTCAACCCGAACCGGTCGCGTCGTCAGCGAGTGTTAAAATCGGTTCTCAACTCCTCTCGGACTCTGCGCAATTTAGCGAAGATATAGACGTTGATGAAGAAGGTGATGAGAATGAACCACATCCCTTAGATCTATCGCTTTCTCCTGATGCCTGGGTTTTTGAGAGTCGTTTGCTCGATATTCATGGAATGACCGCATCGTTGATCGCACAGACTGTTTTGGTCTCGGCGAATCCAGATACTGTTGTATTGGCGACAAACTCCCATACTGAAAGTTTGTTGAATGATATGCACCGTCGACGAATTGCTGAAGCCTTTGCAGCTCAGTTTGGTCAAACCCCAACGATCATTGTTGAGATTCGCGCTGAGTTACCTGAAACACCAGAAAGGTATCGGGAGCGATTAAAAGAAGAGCGGCTCGCGCTTGCAAAAGGTCAGTTTGTGAAGGATCCCTTTGTGAGTGCACTCACCGAGCGTTTCGATGCAACAGTCCGAGCAGAGTCGATTGAGCCAAAAGATGGAGACACACATGTTTGATGGTCCGCTTCAAGAAATGATGAAGCAGGCTCAGAAGGTAGCTGAGCAGATGAAAGAAGCACAAGCCAAGCTCTCTGAGACAGAGGTAGTCGGGGAGTCTGGCGCAGGCCTTGTGAGGGTGACTTTAAATGGTCAAGGCGACTGCAGGTCTGTCTTGATCAATCCCAATGTCCTGGCTGACGAGCCAGAGATTGTTGGCGAGCTTGTAGCATCTGCAATTAACGATGCGAATCAGAAGCTGGAGACGATGAAACAGGAGTCGATGGGGTCGCTCACCCAAGGCCTGAATCTACCACCGGGATTCAAATTCCCGTTCTCATGAGTACTTCTTCGCTTTTAACCCGTCTCGAAAAAGCACTTCGGTGCTTACCTGGTGTTGGCCCGCGCTCGGCGTCGCGTATGGCTTTACATTTACTCGAGAGAGATCGCGACGGAGGACTACATCTTGCGGAGGTTTTAGGTCAGGCGCTCGAGATGATCGAACATTGCGAGATCTGCAGTAATCTCACTGAGATTCAGCCTTGTCGGATTTGCCAAGACTCATCACGCGATCAATCCCTGTTGTGCGTGGTTTCATCGCCGACTGATATTCTGGCGATTGAGCAGTCTGGTCTATTCAAAGGTCGTTATCACTGCCTGTCGGGGCTTTTGAGCCCACTTGAGGGGCTTGGACCAGAAGAAATTGGGTTGTCCCAGTTAATTCAACGTGTTCACAACGAAAAGCCATCTGAGTGTTTGGTTGCTTTGGCATCCACTGTTGAGGGCGAGGCAACCACTCATCAGATTGTTTCGAGTCTTGGTGGGCGAACACGCGTGACTCGCCTCGCGCAGGGTGTACCTGTTGGTGGAGAGCTCGATCATATTGATGTTTCGACATTGTCGCAGGCACTCGCATCACGTACCGAGATCAAGTTTTGAGTGGTTCTGGTTGGGTTGATCAACAAATCCAGCTTGATGTGCTAACGGATGCGATTCAGATTGCTTCATCGATTGGGCTCGATACTGAATTCGTCCGAGTGTCGACCTTTCATCCAAAACCGGGGTTGATTCAAATCGCGCTGGATGAAGACGCATACCTGATTGATCCACTTGCTGATCTTGATTTAAGCAGATTAGGTCATATGCTCGCTAGCTCAGCAATATCTATCTTGCACGCAGCACAAGAAGATTATGAAGTGCTGTTCCGATTAACTGGATCGATTCCTAAGCCTGTATTTGATACCCAAATCGCGTATGCATTATTAAATGACAAAATATCATTGAGCTTATCCTCACTCGTTTCAGAGCTTTTAGGGAAGGAACTCTCAAAAGAGGAAACCCGATCTGATTGGACCAAGCGTCCTTTATCTCAAGCGCAATGTGAGTATGCCAAAGAAGACGTTTTCGTCTTAGGTCCAATCTACGAAATTTTGCACGGTCAGCTTGAAAAGGCGGGACGACTGCATTGGATGGATGAAGAAATGTGCGCGATCCAAGAACGGAACGCAACCATCTTGATTGAGGGCGACATTGAGACACAGATATACAAATTCGGAAACGCATGGCGTCTCAGTCCAGAAGGGATGTCGCGACTGGTGCACCTTGTCCAGTGGCGGGAGGATACCGCGCGCCGAGTCGATCGTCCGCGAAGACATGTGTTGAGTGATCAATCGCTATTTTCATTGGCAACAGCTGGGTACGTTGGTCGTCATCATCAATTGGTGAGTCAGCATGGATTGACGGATAAACAGGCTGATCGCTTCGGTGCTCAGTTGAAAGTAGTGCTTGAAGACGCGTTAGAAGCAGGGGCGATTGCGCCACCGCCGCCACCGCTTTCAAAGCGGTTGAAAGACGCCCTGAAAGATCGGCAGGCCAAAGTCGAAGCCATCGCTAAGGATCTTGGTATTGCACCTGAGATGCTTGTTAAAAAGCGTCAGTTAGTCGCTTCTCTTGATGGGAGACAGTGGGTGCCAACTGGCTGGCGACATGAATTATTGGGAGATGTGTTTTGCGTGTAGTTGAGATTTTTAAAGGCAATAAAAAAGAAGAGATGTATCTCTATGTTGATCAAAAAGAGGGACTGAAAAAAGTTCCAGATGATCTGCTGAGAACCTTCGGGCGTGCGGAATCTGTGATGGTTTTGCCACTAACTATAGATAAGAAGTTGGCTCGTGTTAAAGCATCTGATGTTATTGAAGGTATCGAAAAGCAAGGCTATTTTCTGCAAATGCCACCTCCACCGGAGGCTTTAGCTGAGGCCCAAATTACGGCGATGGTACAAGCAGAGGAGCAATTGTCCGAGGCTCAAAACCAAGAGCCAAAGCAATAGATCGAATCCAAGTAGGCCAACGATCAGGAGCGAAGCAATGGCTGTCACTACGATCATCATGGCGTTTGCGATGTTGTTTACCGCGACGCGATCAGCTACCGCCAACTGATCGTCCTGAAGAAGTGTGTACAGGGGGAGCGCAAGAAACCCGCCGCCAGCACTCGTTAGGATCAGTCCTAATGCAGCCGTTTCGTAAAGGCCTCCCTGCAGGATCAACGATCCGAGCACCATAATACTTGATCCTGCGATGATCCGAATAACGAGCTGGCGGTCTTTCAATAAGACGCCAGCGAATGCACCCAACGTGATGCCAAGCACAAAATAACTGAGAAGCGTACCAATTGATTGCGGAGAAAGGCCCCAGACATCAACAGCGAGCATTGGGAGGTGAGTCAGCCATACCGAGCCAACACCCCAGAATCCACTGATGCACCAAATCGCAGACATTGAACGCAAATCGTGTCGTTGTTTGTGCACCAGATCTTTAATGGAATACTGCGCGTTGCCTGGTCGCCCATCAAACATTGGTAAAGGAAGAACTCCGGCTATCCCCGCAGATGCCAAAACAATTGTGAGAGTGATCAACTGAATGTGTGCGTCGATGATCCAATCAGAAGCAACCAGTGTGCCGACGAGAATAGCGACAAATGTAGCTGACTCCATCCATGCGTTCTTGTTAAGTAGTTTTGATTCTTCTGTCAATCGCGGAATGAGTGCGTATTTCAAAGGTCCGATTAGAGCGGACTGAACACCGAATCCTGCGATACATAAGAGTAAGAGCCATCCAAGCTCGTAATAGATCGCACATCCTGAAATGATTGCAAGACCTAGCTCTAAGATTTTGAGAGTCATCAGCCAACGTTTCGGCGGTTGGACATTGGCCTGGTGCGCTGAGAATCCTGCGAGAACAATAAATGGAAGGATAAAGCACAAGGCAGCAACATTTGCGAGAATGACGGCGTCGAGTGCGAAAATGTCCCAGGAAAGAGCCGTAATTGCGACCACAAACGCAGTCTTAACAAGATTGTCATTTGTGGCTCCTGCAAACATAGTAATCAGGAGCCCAATGAATCCTCTTTCTTTAATCAGTTTAGTACCTCGCGTTCATTTTCATGAGCGTCACTATCTAGAAGGCGAGTTGGCTTTTCTGCGAATACCAGGACGTCTTGTTTAGTCGATAATCTCATGAGGCATCCTAGTGCGTAAGTATATTGTTTTATTTTGACTTGCTTTTGAGTGAGGTCAACTTGTTGATTTTTGTTGCAACGCAAAAAAAACGGGGTATATTACATTTATTGTGCAGTGCACTAATACTCTAGATGGAGGTAACCATGTACCAAATTGATACTTCGTTGACGATGTATACGTTAAAGCAAGCGGAAGCAGTTATCGCGCAGTCGAGCGTTGTTTTCAGCAAGATGATCGATGATTCTGTCGCCCTCAATCGCGCGTTAATGGATTTTAGTTTTGTAGAAATGACACCAGCTAAGGCCATCGATTTGATGTTTCCCTTCGTTGGCGCAATTGATACGAAATATAAATCGGCTGAGCCAAAGCGTGCTTCAGAAATCAAGGCGATCGCGGAAGTACCGGCCCGTCAGGACGATCTAAAATTGATTTCAGGCGTAGGTCCGGGTCTTGAAAGGAAGTTGAAAGACGCGGGAATTACATCATTTGCGCAGATCGTGGCACTTACCGACGCTGAAATTGCCGATCTTGAAGCGAATGTCGTCAAGTTTGCGGGTCGGATCAAGCGTGATGACTGGATTGGTCAAGCACAGCAGCTAATGGACGCTTAGTTCACTCGATTTTTCAAAATATTTGAACTTGCCGGGCATACGCCCGGCTTTTTTTAACGTAACGGCTTCGCGCCAAGGACGCAGAACGAGCGTTCAGGCAGAGCCCTCTTAAGAACGACAAACCCAACAACGGCTGACAGGAACGATCCCGTAAGAATCCCAAGCCTATCCAGTCCCGCCAATGGATTACCCATGCCACCGAACGCCAGTGATCCGATAAAGAGCGACATGGTGAACCCGATTCCACATAAAAGCGACACCCCGAATAACTGGCCCCAGTTCCCGTGGCGAGGCATCTGAGCGATTCCTAATTTGAGAATAATAAAGCACGAAATCATGACCCCGATCGGCTTACCTAAGAACAGACCCGCGGCTATCCCCATCGGCACTGGATGACCAAGAATCGCGAGACCTTGTTCACCGATAGCGACCCCCGCGTTCGCGAACGCAAACAGTGGCAACACGAGATAGTTCGTAAATCCATGCAGTTCGTGCTCGAGCCGGACAACAGGAGAAGAATCTCGCTTAGGTAGTGTGTATGGGATACAGAAGCCGAGCGCGACACCTGCGAGCGTCGCGTGAACACCCGACTTCAGCACAGCAACCCACATAATGAACCCAACGAACAAGTAAGCAGATTTGTTACCGACGTTTAGATAGTTCATCAAAATGAGCACGCCAAGCGCCGCAAAACCAATCGCAAGCGCACCGATACTGAGGTGCTCGGTGTAGAACAACGCAATGATGATGATCGCGCCTAAGTCGTCTGCTACAGCCAAAGTAAGTAGAAAGACTTTAAGCGCAACCGGCACCCGAGGCCCGAGTAATGCAAGAACACCCACCGCGAAAGCGATATCAGTCGCAGCAGGAATCGCCCAGCCATTGACTGCGCCCTCGG
>JAYNIS010000052.1:0-6846 GCA_038109325.1 Gammaproteobacteria bacterium
TTGTTGATATCACAAACTACGTCATGCTCGAACTTGGTCAGCCCATGCATGCGTTCGATCGTGATCAGTTAGCAGGTGCCGTTGATATTCGAATGGCCAACGATGGCGAGCAACTGGTCTTGTTGGATGGAAAGACCCTGACGTTAACCAATGATGTTTTAGTGATTGCTGACCAAGAAAAACCATTGGCGCTTGCCGGAATCATGGGTGGTGAGCATTCAGGGATTTCTGAGAAGACAACCTCGGTCTTCCTTGAGAGTGCGTATTTCAATCCAATTACGATTGCTGGTAAGGCTCGCCGATATGGACTGCATACGGATGCATCTGCACGCTTTGAGCGCGGCGTTGACTGGCAGTTGGCAGAGCATGCGTGTCAACGTGCGACTGCCTTGATGATTGAAATCTGTGGCGGTACGCCTGGTCCGGTGATGATCACTGACAATGAGCAAGCACTTCCCAAGATGCAGGTTGTTGAGTTATCAAACGCGCGGATTCAGCAACAACTGAAAATTAATCTTCCGTCAGAAACCATTCAACACATGCTGGAAGCACTCGGCTTTGGCGTTGAAGTTGTCGATGGTGGATTCCGCTGTATCGCCCCAAGCTGGCGATTTGATGTCTCAATTGAACAAGATCTGATTGAGGAAATCGCACGCATCTACGGGTACAACAATCTTCCGACATCGTTGCCAGCGCAGGCGCTGACAATGGCATCGGTACCTGAGGCCGATACACCACTGATGCGTTTGAAACATTATTTGGCGGATCGAGACATTCAAGAAGCGATTACTTACTCGTTTGTTGATCCCGCAATGCAGGCGATTCTCGGTGACGGTATTGAGGGTGTTCGGCTTGCCAATCCAATCGCATCAAATCTTGCAGAAATGCGTCGTTCATTGATTCCAGGTTTGGTTGAGGCTGTTCGTCACAACGTTAACCGTCAAGCACCACGCGTCAGACTGTTCGAAACAGGGCAGTGTTTTGTGTCCGAAGGCGACCAACTCGATCAATCTGAGCGCGTTGGTATTGCAATCTATGGACAGAGCGATCCAATACACTTCAGCGGTGACCGTATGGTCGATTTTTTTGATCTGAAAGGCGTTGTCGATGGCCTTGGTATGATCAATGGTGGTGGCGAATTCACTTGGGCGCCGTCAGAGCATCCAGCACTGGCACCGGGTCAGACAGCGAGCGTCAGTTTAAATGGCGAAGTTCTTGGTGTTGTTGGTCGACTGCATCCAAAGTTGGCGCGTGAGCTCGACTTGCCGAAGCCATTGTTCTTGGCTGATTTAGCACTGTCTCCGCTTTTATGTGGACAAGTTACTGCTTTTAAAGCAATTTCGCGTTACCCTAGAGTGCTTCGTGATTTGGCAGTCATCGTCGATGACGGCGTTGCGTGGCAGCAGATTGTGGATGCGGTGACAAGTCTTTCAGACGCACGGATCCAATCGGTTGAGTTGTTTGATGTGTATCGCGGAACGGGAGTTCCTGAAGGGCGTCAGAGTCTTGCACTCTCATTGAGTTTGCAAGACCCAGAGAAGACTCTGGAAGATGCGGCGATTCAAGAATTAGTAGACCAAGTCGTTCAGGTTCTCCGTGAACGAACTGGTGCAGAGTTACGAGGATAAGCACGGTGGCGGCACTCACAAAAGCAGATTTGTCTGAACATCTCAACGATGTTGTGGGATTGAATAAGCGCGAAGCCAAAGAAATGGTCGAGATTCTCTTTGATGAATTAAGCGACTCATTGATTTCTGGTGATCCGGTTCGCTTGTCAGGATTCGGCAACTTTGAATTGAGAGATAAAAACGAGCGTCCTGGGCGTAATCCAAAGACCGGTGAAGAAGTGCCTGTCAGCGCGCGCCGTGTTGTGACATTCCGTGCTGGTCAGAAGTTGCGTTCTCAGGTCGAGTTGTACCACCCACTGGATGACGAGTGAGCACTGTGGATCTCTTCGACGATGATCTCCCCCAGATCCCTGATCGGGTGTATTTCACGATCGGAGAGGCCAGTCGTTTATGTGGTGTAAAACCTCACGTTCTCAGATACTGGGAGCAGGAGTTCGAGCAGCTCCAACCCGATAAGCGTCGAGGTAATCGTCGGTATTACCGATATCAAGATCTCATCATGATTCGTCGAATTAGAGCGCTTGTGCATCAGCAAGGGTTTACGTTGTCTGGCGCAAAACAGCGAATTCAAGAAGAAGACGAAGCGCGCATTGAGGCAACTCAAGATGACTCAAAAGGAATGGCGCTTCGTGAAGTGATCCGCGAACTAGAGCAAGTTCGTCGGTTGCTGTCTGATTAAGACGCTGTATACTCTGCCGCTCTCGGGGCGTGGCGCAGTCTGGTAGCGCACTTGCATGGGGTGCAAGGGGTCGCAGGTTCAAATCCTGCCGTCCCGACCAAGTCGGAACCGAAGATGTCCAGAATACGATTCAACCGTCTTGAGCTCAAAATACCACCGCCTGTGGTCGTATTTGTTGGCGGGCTTCTTAACTGGTTCGCGACCCGTTGGACCGATTCTTTGTTTTCACCACCTTGGCTAGTGATTGGTGCCTTGATTGTTGTTGCGGGTGTTGTCGGTGTAGCAGGGGTCTTAGCGTGTCTAAGGTTCAAGACCACAGTGCACCCGTGGAGTCCTGATGAGACTTCTGTTCTCGTGACTGACGGTATCTTTCAACTGTCTAGAAATCCAATGTATCTCGCGTTATTGGTGTTTCTTGTCGCTTGCTGCCTCTATCAGCCAACATGGTTGAGTCCGTTCATTTTCGTGGGCGTGACTCGGTATTTAACGCGTTTCCAGATTCTTCCAGAAGAACGAATATTGTCTGACAAGTTTGGTGATCAATACGCACAATATGCATCATCTGTTCGCCGTTGGCTCTAGCTAGCAATAGATCATCATGAGATTGTCATCGATTCGTCATTGACATTGTCTGAGAACGTGCGACGCTGTACATGCTCGATTGCTTAGCATGTGTCCGCCTTACCGCAACACTGACTGGCATTTTAAGTGAAACGCGCGGAGATTCGAGCATCTGCGCAGTTGCGAAGGAAAACGCATGCAAACTGGTAAAGTAAAATGGTTTAACGAAACCAAGGGTTTCGGCTTCATTGTTCCTGATGCAGGTGGTGACGATGCTTTCGTGCACGTTACAGCGGTCAAAGAAAATGGAATCGAGCGTTTGGAAGACAACCAGCGTGTTGAATTTGATTTGGCAGAAGGCCGTAACGGCAAAATGTCAGTCAAAACACTGAAGTTGATCGACTAAGCGATAGTCTATCGGGTTTCGGGCACCGAGGTGCCCGTGGCCTTTAATTCACATTTTTTCTTGAGCACATTCACTGCGACTGTCTCTCCGACGGAAGGCAGCAGCATATCTGTGTTTTCATATCCTGCTTTTAAGGCGGCCTCAGTAAATCGGCGCGCAGGTTCAAAAGCCCCAAGGCGCTTATCTTAACAGATAAGCCCAAAAGTCTTTGAGACTACCCGTGGCTTGAGGGCTTCCTGGTGGGTTATGGAATCGGCGGCTTTTGGTCGAAGCCGGTTTGGTGTGTAGGTTTGTGGCTGATGTTAATTCTTGATGAATAATAACTGGATCTGAACCACGTAAAGTCTCCTGGTTTTGGTCGAGTATACGGATCAAATATGACTAAATTATCGGTGATCTTTTTTCATCAAATTGTTACCAAACTGTCATGCGCGATTGACCCAGATTAAATGATCTTGGCGAGCTGATCGCTCGCCACGGAATTGATAGGCACAGAGCGCTCCATCATTTAATGCAACGCTGTAATCCAAACAGATGGCATGTGGATGTTGGATTCTTGGTATTCCGCGCATCCAGTAGTGACCAAAGAAACACAACGGACCCTCATAAGTCGGTGACCCATTGGGCATAGGAAGGTTAGGAATGATGTGTCGTTGGCTGTCATCGATCACAGCAGCATCATGAAATGTTGCTTGGTCAGGAGCCCACCAGTTGACTCGAATACGTCGGCGCTTTGTGCCATAGTAGTCTTCAAACGACACGTCGTCAGGTAATCGCGCCTCAAGACCATTCAGAAGCGTCTCACGCGCCTCCCAAGGTCTTGAGCCTGTGATACCGGTCTGTTCGTAAAAAGACCGGTTAATCGGGCTCTGTGTCTTTGTGAGCAGCGAAGCAAGGTCTTTTTGTGCCTCAGGATTCCAGCATGCATGGACTGCACGGGCTTGTCCGCTATCAAACCATAGAGGCAGTGTCGAAAACCAACCCAGGGTCTCTCGGTAACCGTGAGCGTCGTTTGCGTAAGCATCGAGAAAATCCTGATGTTGGCGGATATGATTATCTGTGTGACTACGGACGTATTTGCCTGGCTCATCAATGCGCTCTGTTATAAAGCCAACCGCATTGAATTCATGGTTGCCGGTCAGACAGGTTGCATAGCCGAGTTCGCAAAGCTTACGGACAATCTCCACGGTTTCTTTTTGTTCTGGACCGCGATCAATCAAATCCCCTAAGAAAACAAGTTGCCCTTCGCCGCGAGTCCAGCCGTTTGACTTAGAGTATGTGTAGCCAAGCTTAGCGAGTAACCGTTTCAGCTCAGATGCATATCCATGAATATCGCCAATGAAGTTTATTAACATACGAGCGTGCTATGATGTCTAGATTTGCAGAGTTCCATAATACTTTCCAACGGCAACCATCAGGAAGCCGATGAGAAACAAAGATCCGAGAAGCTTGAATACATTTGTTCGTGTTTTTCGTTTCAAGAAAATAGGGTTGATGTGTTCAATCGGAAGCCCACAGACTGCTAGAGTGCGGATGATATTTCGGAGGCCAAATGTTAAGTCAAACATGCATTATTCCGGCAAGTGATGTTTGGGGCGCAAAACAAGTCCGATTACAAGTGCCACTAGAGCAATAGCACCAAGAGCACTCACTATCAATTGCCAAAGGGGCCAGTCACGCATCTCTTCCGGGAGTTGATCGGTTACCTTTTCAGGCAATAATTTGCTGGCTTGGGTTGTTGGTGCTACTGAATCAGATTGTTGAACTGCGATGGTCGATGCAACTTGCCCGACTCCTTGTGAGGTACCGCTTGCGATTTCCATTGCAGGACGCGCTTCTAACACCTCAAAGGCCCTTTGTACTTGTCGTTCATGCGACGCATCAAAACTCTGAATGGTTAGTATCGAGCGTCCGACTTGTGGACTATCGATTTGCGTTGCAAGTCCATCGCCGCGGGATCGCAGCGGATCCATATTGGCACCAAATGCAACAAAAAACTCGCGACTATCGGCATTAATTGGAGCGCCTTTGTTCGATATCGAAGCGTTCAATCCAAGTGTCTGATCTGCGCTGATCGTTGGTGGTAATTCTCCGAGTTCCAGTCGAACATCTGAGTCGATCAGTATTCGGTCAGTCGGACCAAATTGTTCGGTGAGCGTATAGCGGCCAGGAACCGGATTCGACCAGATCAGAGTTTGATAACCTGTGCCGCTGTAATAACTGATGTCATTACTTTGGTCTTTGGTGTTAATTGTTCGCTCTGTCGAACGGAGTGCGATTGGTGTATCACTGCCGAGCCGGATGAACCGAACCTGACGGATATCAGCATCGATTTGTATTTCCTGGTTGCGAACTGGCAACTGTTGCGAGTGCAATGCCAGTTCGAGCGCGTCGAGCATGACTGGGATGAGATCACCAGCCTGATCAAGGAGTGTGAACAGGCCATCGGTTTGGATAGCTATCTGTCGGAGCAGTGGCAGATCTGCTTTGTCGGAAAGCGCGATGGTATGAATACGGCAGCCTTTCTCAGTCGCGTCGGGAAGGACTGTTTTTAAAATACGATCCCTTGATGCCCCCGACGCGTCTTTGCCACCTTGCACATCAACAATTCCATCGGTAATCAGGATAATGTGACAGGCCTCTGTCGTTTGATCGCCACCTGCTGTGATGCCAGTCCGCAGTGCGCTTTCCATGTGCGTGAATCGATCCGTCGAGCCAATCGAGGCCTCGATTGGTTTGCCAAGAGCATCCCAGCGTGCATCAACAGGTCCGTAGGGAACGAGCTCTCGGACGTCAGAGCCAAAAAGCCAGATGCCACCTCGCGATTGATCGGGAAGGAGTGCGGCGAGTAATGCTGTTGCTGGACCTCTCACAGCTTTTGGATCCGCCTTTTTCATCGACCCTGAGACATCAACCAAGACCCGCACATCTGCCGGAGTGGCGACAGTGATTGTGGAAAGAGTCGCTGCGAATAATCCTGTAATAAGGCTACAGGCGAACGTCTGGGTGATCTTTGAAATAGTCCAACGCATCTGGATTCGCTAACGCCTCAATGTTTTTGACAATTTCTCCATGCACAACATTACGCACGGCCAACTCAACAATCTTACCACTTACGGTGCGTGGAAGGTCAGGAACCTGCGCGATCACCTCAGGGACATGTCGAGGTGTGGTATTTTCTCTGATTTGTGTCTTGATTTGTCTCCGCAAATCATCGTTAAGTTCCAAACCCTCACGGAGGACAACAAATAGCACAACGCGCACATCATCGTTGATGGACTGCCCAATCGCGAGGGACTCGAGGACATCTGGGATTACTTCCACTTGGCGGTAAATTTCAGCAGTACCGATACGGACACCGCCGGGATTGAGAGTGGCGTCTGCGCGACCGTAGATAATGAAACCATCTTGCTCGGTGTGTTCTGCGAAGTCGCCATGCGCCCACATGTTGTTAAATCGCTCAAAATAGGCCGCTCGGTATTTGCTTCCGTCGGTATCACCGAAAAACTCGACGGGCATCACTGGGAATGGTTGGCGGCAGACGAGTTCACCTTTTTCACCGACCACCGATT
>JAYNIS010000053.1:0-6810 GCA_038109325.1 Gammaproteobacteria bacterium
TCCCTGTGGGACTCTCGTTGGGCCTGTCATCTATTCTGTATGTGGCCTTGTTCACTGGGGAGTCCTTGTCGTCGGTCGCGATCTCGCTGTTTGGTGTCGGTACCCATTACACGTTGCTCGCGATCCCATTCTTTATCTTGGCGTCTAGCTTTATGTCGACCGGTGGTGTCGCGAAGCGACTGATTCGGTTCGCGATCGCGTCGGTTGGACATTTCCGTGGCGGTCTCGCGATGGCGTCTGTGTTGGCGTGTATGATGTTCGCTGCCTTATCGGGGTCGTCGCCCGCGACCGTGGTGGCGATTGGTACGATCGCGATCGCGGGTATGCGCCAGGTCGGTTACTCCAAGGAGTTCGCGTCCGGAATCGTAGCGAACGCGGGCACGCTGGGGATTCTGATTCCTCCGTCGATTGTGATGGTGGTCTACGCAGCGTCGGTCGATGTGTCTGTCGGCCGCATGTTTCTGGCTGGTGTGATTCCCGGCCTACTGGCCGGTCTGATGCTGATGCTCGCGATTTATATTGTGGCCCGCTATAAAAACCTGCCCGCTGAGGAGTGGAAGGGTCTGGCTGAGCTCGTGGCGGGCGGAAAAGACGCTTTTTGGGGTCTTTTCCTGATCGTGATCATCATGGGCGGTATCTATGGCGGCGTGTTCACCCCGACCGAGGCGGCCGCGGCCGCGGCTGTTTACGCGGCCTTCGTTGCTGTCTTCGTTTATCGGGACATGGGACCGTTTAAGGATGAGCCCTGGGTCAGGGACACCGATGCCCGGGAGTCGGTGGTCGGTTTTAAGGCCTCGGTGTACGGGATCAGTTTCCTCTTGGTGTCGATGATCCTCTCGTTTTTCGCGCTGTCCGAGATCGAAACTATCGGGTTCAGTGACCGCTTACAGTGGTCGCTCCTGGCTTCGTTCTTGCTGGTGGTGCTCTACCTTGGTTGGCGTGGCGAGACCACGAGCCCGGTCAGGATGCTTACTCTTCTGGGTCGGGGTGTCGGTGTGTGGGGGCGGAACCTTCGGATCATGGGTCGAGGCGTGGTTCCGGCTCTGATCGGTCCAGAGACAAAGGGCGTCATTTTGGATGCAACGAAAACGACGGTGATGCTGATGTTTATCATCGCCAACGCGTTGTTGTTTGCGCATACCTTGGCGGCGGAGCGGATACCTCAGACGATTACCGAGTGGATGTTAGGCGCCGGGTTTGACTGGTTCACGTTTTTAATCGCGGTAAATATATTGTTGTTGCTTGGCGGACAGTTTATGGAGCCGTCGGGGCTCCTCTTGATCGTCGCGCCGGTCGTTTTCCCCATCGCGATGGAGTTGGGGATTGACCCGATCCATCTGGGGATCATCATGGTCGTGAACATGGAGATCGGGATGATTACCCCTCCTATTGGTCTGAATCTGTTCGTGACCTCGGGGATCACGGGGATGAGCCTGGCTCAGGTCGTGAAGGCAGCTGCGCCTTTTGTAGCGGTCTTGTTCGTTTTCCTGATTATAGTCACCTATGTCCCCTGGATCTCGACCTGGCTCCCAACGCTGGTGATGGGCCCGGAAATCATTTCTAAGTAGATCGTTTGACTGAATCGATCCGGGCGATTGCGCGGATCGCACCTGATGATTGGAAGCACGCTATGAGTACTTATCGAATCGCTGTTTTAGCTGGTGATGGTATTGGCAAGGAAGTCATGCCCGAGGGGATCCGGGTATTGGACGCCGTTGCAAGGAAACATCAACTGAGTCTCACGTTCGATCACTTCGGTTTTGCGTCCTGCGATTACTACCTCGAACATGGTCAGATGATGCCGGACAACTGGAAAGAGATCATGATGGGCTACGACGCGATCTATTACGGCGCCGTGGGCTGGCCCGAGACCGTCCCTGACCATGTCTCACTGTGGGGCTCGTTGATCCAGTTCCGTCGTCAGTTGGGGCAGTACGTCTGCTTGCGTCCTGTGAAGCTGATGCCAGGTGTGCCATCACCGTTAGCCAACCGCAAGGTTGGTGACATCGATTTTTACGTGGTCCGTGAGAACAGCGAAGGCGAATACTCAAGTGTCGGCGGCATCATGAACGAGGGCACAGAGCACGAGTTTGCTCTGCAGGAGTCTGTGTTTACCCGTCGTGGTGTTGACAGAATTATGAAATATGCATTTGAGCTAGCGAAGACCCGCGAAAAGAAGCACGTGACGTCGGCGACCAAATCGAACGGGATTTCAATTTCGATGCCATACTGGGATCGCCGTTTTGCAGAAATTTCTAAAGACTACCCCGAATGCACAACAGACAAGTATCACATCGATATTTTGACCGCGCACTTTGTGATGAACCCAGACCGTTTTGATGTCGTCGTGGCATCCAATCTCTTCGGAGATATATTGTCGGATCTAGGCCCTGCATGCACAGGAACAATCGGTATCGCTCCATCGGCCAACATCAATCCAGAGCGAAACTTCCCGTCACTCTTTGAACCGGTTCATGGGTCAGCTCCAGACATTTATGGCAAAAACATTGCAAACCCGATCGGTATGATTTGGAGTGGGGCAATGATGCTTGATCATTTAGGTGAGGCCGCTGCGGCTGCAGATATCATGACAGCGATCGAGCAGGTGCTTGAGACAGGGCCTCGCACACCGGACATGAAGGGGACCGCCAATACTCAAGAGGTTGGCCAAGCGGTTGCTAAGGCAATCGCCTAATCGTCAGTCAGGCAGGTACTCATCTTTCCAGCGAAGCACGACATTGAAGCTCACGGAGATACGTGTTTCGTGAGACAGATTCGGGTGCACCATGTGATGCAGAAATGCCGGCCACAGTAATAGCTGCCCAGGTGTTGGTTTGATCCGATATTCTGGATCAATTTGCCCGTCCCCCCGAATCGCATTCATATTGGCCTGCGGTCTGGGGTCATAAAAGCTGATGCAGTTGGGGGTCCGGTCGTCCCGTCCTGATGGGAGTGTTTCATGTTCCGGGATCATCACGTAATAAGTCCCGCTGAGCCACGCGTGCGGGTGATTGTGTAAATTATGATAGTCACCCATCCGGTTCACATTGGCCCAAGCCTGGGTCGCAAAGTCGAGGCTGTAGTCGATCTCTAAATTCTGTGCGTAATCAACAACCGCGCGTTGAACGGACTGTTTGAGCCACTGAATGACGGGGTGCTGTTCATCAAAGAGATTGTCACCGAGATAATCAGTCGTCATTTGAGACTTTTGAAGATCCAGCTTCTCGATATGATCAGCCAGAATGGGGTTCGCCTGATCATGGCCAGGTAATGTGATTTCCATCAATTGCGTTGGCCAGAGATTTTTGAAGGTCGGGGTTGTCATTAAGCTTCTCTCGTTTACCGTGATCGAAGTGTGGCACACTTTAGCTACCTTTTTTCAAGGAATTTGTGAGTGTTAGTTTGCCTTTGCCGCTTAATAGACTCGGATGATTTCGAGACCGATAGAGAGCTTGAAGCGCGCGTGATGGAGCATGATTTCCAGTGCGGTCAGTGCCAAATTAGCTACCTCATCAGGCAAAGGCCGAGTCCAACCAGAGAGTCTGATACTGATGACTAGAAAGTGCCATCTTGATAAAGGCTTATTTACGAGTAGTCTTCGAGGTTTTTTTGCCGGTTAGCATCACCCTGCCTCTTCTATTTGTTGTCCTGTGGTCGTCGGCCTTTGTCACTGGAAAAATAATCGTCATTGATGCGTCACCTTCGGCCGCGCTCGCACTCCGCTTCGGGGTCGTTACCCTGGGTTTTTTAGCCTTTGTGATAATCAGAAGGGAACAGTTGTGGATTAGTAGGCGTGGTTTTTTCGAGGCTTGTGTCACCGGTGTCTTGTTCCATGGGCTCTATTTGACGGGAATATTCCATGCGGTCCTTAACGGGGTCCCCGCGGGTTCGGTTGCGTTAATTGTCTGCTTACAACCACTCATTACTGGAACGCTTGCTGGTTACCTGTTTTCAGAGGTGGTGACCGCGCGGCAGTGGTTTGGCTTGTGTCTTGGATTCTTGGGTACTTTATTTGTTGTAGACACCAGTATCGGAGATTTCTCCTATTCGGCGGGCTTAATTTGGGCATTTGCGGGGCTGGTGGCGGTAACAAGCGCGACGCTGTTACAGAAAAAATTCTCCGGCCGTGTACCGTTGTCGACCAATAATTTTTATCAGGCTGGGGCGGCGACGGTGTTTCACTTGATCATAGTGTTGACGTTGGAGCCGATGCGGCTGAACATTTCTACCTCCCTTGTCCTATCGATCGGGTGGCAAATCGTGGCGGTGTCCTTTGGCGCGTTCAGTATTTTGATGTACTTGCTTGCTCGGAGTTCTGCTAGTCAGACCGTTGCTTGGCTTTACCTGGTACCACCACTAGCGGCCTTTTTCAGTTGGCTCATTCTGGGTGAAGAGCTTTCGTTAACAGACCTGTTAGGTTTTCTGATAGTCAGCTCTGGCGTCTATCTGGCTACTCGGGTACCCGACGATGCCAAGTAAGTACTCAATCGATTTCGTTATGAAATCTCTATCACGGCACCCAAGCCCGCTGCATGATGTTCAAGCGTGTGGCAATGGAACAACCAGAGCCCCGGGTTATCTGCAACAAAGATTAGGTTAGCTTTTTCACCTTGCTGGAAGAGATAAGTGTCACGTTTTCCATCCAGAAACGTTCCATCGTCCTTTTGTATCCAAAAGTGATGGCCGTGAAGATGCATCCCGTGATTCCAGCGTGTGTCATTCCAGACCTCGATGCTAACGGTTTGGCCAATTTTGATCTTTGCCAAATGTTCGTGGTGGTCTGCAATCGCACCATTGAATGCCCAGGCTTTTTTATGGGTCTGTGCGAGTTCGCGGATGGAGCGTAGTTGGCCCTTGTACGTAGCCTCGCGGAGATTTCCCATAGCTCCGCCCTGCATGTGCAGCGGGACCGACACATCGATGGTTTGTGGAGGCTTTTCAATTTGTGGTTGCTTCAGGACCGCTTTGGTAACCAGTGCCTTATTCGACTCAACCACTTTTAAAATAACGGCCGGATAAGGTTTTTCGCCGTTCAGGGTCTCGGTAATCGTCAGGTCTGTGTCACCTAGGTCGACTATAAAGTCCGCCCGCTGCGCAGGGGCTAAAATAACGTCCTGTGACTGCTGCACCGGGACCGGGTAGCCGTCCTCGGCGATCAAGAACGCTGACGCGGGGATATTTAATCCAAAAATTCGAGCGTTGGCTGCGTTGATGAGCCGTAGCCTGATACGTGAATTTTTCGCAACCTCGATTGTCGGAAGTGATTCCCCGTTGACTGTGAGCCAGTTACCGAGTCTCCCGCCGTGGGACCAGTCGTGGAGGGATCCAAAAGAGGCCTCGTCAATGGTCCCGTCGTTGGCCAGCAGCCAGTCATCAATCACCAAAACTAGGTCCTGATCGACTGCAGGGTCGGACTCATCTTCGACAATCAGCGGGCCATAAAGTCCACGGGCGACCTGTGACCATGTCTTGGTGTGGCTGTGGTACCAATAGGTACCAGCATCATTCAACGGGAACTCGTAGCGAAACTGTCCGCCCGGCATCACTTCGGGCTGAGTTAAACCTGCGACTCCGTCCATGGCGTTGATGTTTCGGATACCATGCCAGTGAATAGACGAGCCTTCTTCCAATCGGTTCAGAAAATCAATGGAGAGCGTATCGCCCTTCTTAAATCGCAGTTCAGGACCGGGTACTGTTTGATTAAACGCCCAAACCGACGCGTCTTGGTATTCGTCTCCCGGCACCAAGCGTTTGGTCGTTTTGGATGCAGTGAGGGTTAAAGGTGTTTTGGTATTCGCAAGCGTTAACGCAGGTGTTGCCGCAAGAAGTGGGGCTGCGATGCACGCTTTTAAGAAATTGCGACGCGATGTCATGGTTACCTACCCTTTGTAGTCGTTGTGACAATCCTTGCAGGTCTTTCCAAGCGCCTTGAATCCATTGGTGAGCGCGTTTGTGTCAGCCCCTGATTGGGCAAGCGTTTTGAGATTTCCTGCGGCTTTTGCGTTGGCATCGGCTAATTCAGTAAATCGGTCGAATTCCTTCCAAATGGCAGGAAGCGCTTCTGATGGTGATTGGTTTGAGCCCTCAGGGAAAAAATTCACTATTTCTTTGGCCCAGGCTTCGATCTCTGATGCCTTTTGCGCAATCACAGTCGCATCGCCACTGAGGTTCCCCTTGATCGCTTTCATGGCTTCTTTGTTTTGCTTGAAGCGATCCATCCGCTCCTTAATGACACCTTCGGCACCCTCGTGAGCAATTGATATCGTTGATAAACACATGAATGTGTAAGCGGCGATAAAACGTCTCATCGGAATCTCCTGTGCGATGGAGAATACGTGGGGCTATATCGTCTAGTTCCAAGCCTTATTCACCATTTTTTAATTTGTAGCATCAGGGCATACACTAGCTAAGTTGGAAAAAGAGCAGTCTTTTTCGACCAAATAAGCCCTGGCTGGTCCTGGAATTATAGAAGCCTGTGGCTTTTTATGATTAACGCCGATCGGTGCTCTCGAAAATAGCGTTGGCATTATCCGGGACAAACCCTTGAAAGAGCTCTCCGTTTGAACCCGTGAAACGGTGAGCGAATTCATAAAAACAGCTCGGAATCTCTGATACAACACCGTCAGAAAATTCAAAGAGAATTTGATCGGCAATTGTCGAGGCTTGGACGAGAAGATCTGCTGGGGTTCCTTTAATTCGACCACCCACTTCATTGAGCTGATACTGATTCTTGATGAGAAGTTCAGCGACGTCTTCGATTGACTTGAGAGTGTTCAATGCGTTGATGCTGACTGTGAAGTGATTGGCTTG
>JAYNIS010000054.1:0-6804 GCA_038109325.1 Gammaproteobacteria bacterium
TCCATGACGACCCTAATCCTGACCGCCTGTCTGATTCGAAGCGCTCGCATCTCCCTGGAGTCACCGTCCAATGCGACGGTCTGCTCAAACGTCTTCTTGGCAGAGGATTTTTTACCCTCCTCTGCGTCCCCAGAATACACCCAGTCGAACAAACTCATCACACTACCTCAAAAGTTTAACCGCTGTCGGTCGAGATTTTGTTGAGAATTTCGTCAGCGTTTAATGAAGGCACCTCAACACTGCGTGATCCGCTACATTTTTTCACGGCGTAAGATGCAAGACCGGGGTTAGCTGAGACCCAAACAATTTCCGCGGTATTTTTGGCGGCGCGATTAAACCCCTCCATAACACTGGAAACCGCAGAAACGTCATTGATCAACACATAGACCGGGAGATCATTGTCTGGGGTGTGATCAAGAGATTGTTTCACGCCGCCAAAAATGGGCAACCTTACGACTCTTTGTCTGGCAGCGATTAACTGTTTGGCAACAGATCCGCCCTCATCTACCTCCTCTAACACCAGGCACAACTCATTGTCTTCCGCACGCTCTGTGATCCTTTTCGCGAGCTCTATCCCGCTCCCGGGGGTGTTAACGGGGACCACAATTTCCTGGGGACCTACCTTGTCGACGTCGCATGCCCGTAAAACCTCAGAGAAAGCTAGGGCCGTGTCATCATCACAGGCACTATATTTCAGACGTTGAACCCTCAGCTTGATTGCTAAGACAAGGTCATCAAACTTAACGAATGCTTCCGGGCTCTCTGGATTAGCGGCGATCAGGTTGAGCGCCCTGGTGTCCTTCACCTCGTCCCAATCCGCCAGCTCCCGCAGCGTCGCGCGTTGCCTTGCATCGTTAGTGAGCTGAAGCATTTTCATGGGCGATATCTGCACATTAATCCAGAACTTCGGGCCCATCTTAGCCAAAGCGTCGGCCAGAGGGTGGTCGCTCACGCCCCAGGACGGCAAAGTAACAATTAGATTAGCGATTTCAACAGCCACGGAATTACCTCTAGAGTAGTTGTAGTTGTTCCGCACACAGTGACACATCTGTCCCCAGTTATCTACAACCGCAGTATCGCCGACTCGGAGATAGATTCAAAATCAGCTAAAAGCATTTCCCATTGATACAGGTACGCTGCACAGGCCCACGGGAATCCGACCCGATGATTCGGTAGTCCCCGTTAGGGTAGGCTCGGCCGTAGGTCTTCCAGCGCTTTCTCCCCGCCGTATAACCTTCAATGATGGTCAGATTACCGAGATTTTTCTGCGACTGTATAGGCATCCAGCCAAACCGCTTTTTTACCAGAGGCAGAGACGTGGCGGGTGGTCGGTAGGATCGGCTGTTATAAATATTGCCCGTCAGATTGTCATGACAGGTCAGCTGACTCTGACTACCGAAGCAGGTCGCGTGTGCGCTAGGAATAGCAAATAAGCAACTACTGAGTCCAACCAGAATCCCGATCAGTCGTAATTTACGTGTGTTCATACGACAAGAATCGGCCGATGCCTTGTATCCTTTACTCTTACGGCCGAATTAAGAGACGAGTGGGCACTTCACTGAGAGGCAAGCGCCCGGCTCACACCCACGAGGCGAGCCACGGCGGTTCCAAGCGGCGCCGAAATCTCAAACCGCACCGGTAGCCAATACCCTCGTATTTGACCGAGATATAAGGTCCTTGAAATCTCAGGTTCACCGAACTTAAACAACCCTTTTTTGGTCGAGAACCCACCGATGCGAGTTAGGGCGATATCGCAGCGACGCGCTGGGCCACTGAAGTTCGACGGATCATCCGATGTTAGCGTCACTAGGCCACCATCTTGGATCTCCAAATCATAGCGACGGATCCCGTCAAAAATCCGATATGAGCCCTCGCAGCGCAGTGTCTGACCCAATCCCAGTCCGATGTCGAAAACAGGGGTAAAAGGATCGACGGTGTCAGTGATGGAGTCCTCGGGCACAGGTGTAATCTCATAGTCACGTGGTTTGGATCGGTAGTGGTCAACGCTCGGTTTTGGCTCAGATGGCAGCCACATCACGGTGATGTTACTCAGAGCGTCTTCCCAGGTACTGTGACCATTGAGAATTTGTGTCCCGTCGCTTGTGCGCATGATCTCAAGGGTTGATTGAAAGTCAGAGAACCATGCGCCGACACCGCGAGATGCAATATCTGCGGACACGCTTCGAACATCTCCGGAATCCAATAGCTCAACTGTCGCATCGGCCAAGGTCATCGGACCCCAATCAATCTCGTATCGAAGAGGCTGACCGTCGAATGCAACCGTCGAGGAGCTCAAACCCAACAGCAATATAAGGCTATTGTTCTTCATTCTGTCACCCCAAACCGCTGCTTAACGCATCAAACCGAGACTGCCATTCATCGGCTTTCTCTAAGTCAAAAAGTGGGGATCCTGTCTCGTCATAAAGGCGCGCTAGTCCAAGCGCAGCGTACCCGACTCCTCTTTGATACGCCTCTTTGTAGAGGTCTTCTGCGCGATTAAGATCCGCCTCAGCGATGCCATTACCGGTGTGATAGACAACAGCCAATGCAAACCAGGCGACTGGGTAATTCAGTGATTTCGCTTTTTGGAAAGCGTCCAACATCGCCTCCCCTTGCTCGAGCCTGAGATAACCACGACCGAGCTGTACCCAATAGCGGCCATTATCCGGGCTTTGCGCAACCGCCTGACGACAGGCATCGATGACAGCTGCACCGTCAATCCCCTCGTAGTTAATAGGGGTGGATTGATGGTCTGGATCAGCAGCGATTGACGCGAGGCGATCACACTCGGCACCTGAGGCATTCGCGACCGCAGAATAAAAAACACTACTAAGCGTTAAGAGAAGGCAGAGGGCCCAAAGCGCTTTTGCAGTACACCAAAGGCTCCCTGTCCGTATCTGGGAGTTCAATGTACGTAACTTCACCAACGAGAATGCCATGATCACCTCCGTCATAGAGTGCATGGTGGCGACACTCTAAATAGGCAAGACATCCCTGTATTTTTGGACTCCCATTGGGGCCTGTACTTAAAGAGAGCCCATCGGTTTTGTCCATATCCGATTTTGCAAACTGCCACGCCAGAGCTCCTTGGTCGCCGGCTAACAGATGGATACTAAAAAAGGCAGCTTCAGTGAGCGCTGAATAACATTCCGCGTCCTTGGCAGGACACATCAAGACCAGCAAGGGATCGAGTGACACCGAGCTGAACGCACTCGCGGTCATGCCCGCCACTTGACCATCGGCAGTATAGGCTGTGGTGACCGTCACTCCTGTCGGGAATGATCCCATCGTTTGTTTAAAAAGATCTTTAGAAACTGTCATCCGCCTGCCTTTTTGGCCTGAAATCCTTTGTCCTTGAGAAATGAAAGAATAGTCTCAAGGTGATCGCCCTGAATCACGATTTGGCCATCTTTAACCGACCCACCGGTCCCGAGACGTTGTTTGATGGCTTTGCCCAAGGATTTCAACTCAGCCTCACCGCCAGGCACATCCCAGATCACCGTCGCTTCCTTGCCGCCACGGCCTTTGGTTTCCCGTCGCACGCGGCAAACGGAATCATCTGGATTCACCGTAAGATGAGTGTCTGAGTCAGATCGGATACGACCCGACTCGGTTGAATACACGAGCCGAGTCTCTTTGGGCATTTACAGTTCTTCGAGTCTAGATTCGATATCAGGACGCGCCATGGCGCGGATCAAATCATTAATACCAACAACACCAATCACGTCTCCCGCGTCGTTGGTGACGCGCGCTTGTGATGACGGTGAATCAGTCACCAATTGCGCGGCGTCCTCGACGAGCATTTCACCTGATAACTCAGGACCAGACTTGTCGTTCGGCGCCTTCATGATCGTCTTTAATTGGATCACTCGGCCGCGATTAATATCTTTGGTGAAGTCGGCAATATAGTCGTCTTTCGGCTTCAGTACAATTTGCTGCGGGGTGCCCTGCTGGATCACTTCACCGTCTCTCAAAATCGCAATCTGATCACCAATGCGAAGCGCCTCTTCCAAATCATGCGTAATAAACACGATCGTTTTATGAAGCTCTTGCTGAAGATCCAAAAGAATGTTCTGCATGTCTGTCCGAATCAAAGGATCCAATGCGCTGAACGCTTCATCCATCAGCAAAATGTCGGCATCTGTCGCAAGCGCTCGGGCAAGACCAACACGCTGCTGCATCCCACCCGACAATTGACCAGGGTAGTTCTCTTCATACCCGGCAAGACCAACGCGCTCGATCCAGTGAGCTGCGCGCTTTTCCGCTTCCTTCTCACCCACTCCTTGGATCTCGAGGCCATAGATTGTGTTTTCCATCACGGTCCGGTGAGGAAGCAAAGCAAACTTCTGGAACACCATCGATGCCCGATTTCGGCGAAATTCTCGTAGGGTTTTTTCATCCATCTCGAGCACATTTTCGCCGTCGATCCAGACCTCACCAGCTGTTGGCTCAATCAAGCGATTGATGTGACGAATGAGTGTCGATTTGCCAGAACCCGATAGACCCATCACAACCTGAATACCCTTAGCAGGCATTTTCAGGTTGATATCACTCAAGCCCAGCACGTGATTATACTGATCGTTCAATTCATCCTTGGTCACGCCATCACGAACTTTTTGCAGCATCGTCTCCGAATCATCACCAAAAATCTTGTAGAGATGTGTGATCTCTATCTTGGTCTCGGAATTACTCACCCTGACCTCCACGGTAGCTTTGCAATCGCTTTCCGTAACTCTGACTGATGCGATCAAAAATGATCGCCAACGCCACAATAGCCAGCCCGTTGAGCAATCCCATCGCGAGGTACTGGTTTGAGATCGCCTTTAAAACCGGTTGACCAAGACCTGTCACACCGATCATCGAGGCAATCACCACCATCGCAAGCGACATCATGATTGTTTGGTTCACCCCGGCAAAGATATTGGGCAGGGCGAGTGGAATTTGCACTTGAACCAGTTTCTGCCACGGGCTCGCCCCGAATGCGTCCGCTGCCTCCAGGACCTCTTTGTCAACCAACCGAATCCCTAAATTTGTCAAACGAATCATCGGCGGGATGGCGTAGATAACCACCGAAATGAGCCCAGGAACCTTACCGATCCCCAGGAGCATCACCACAGGAATTAAGTACACGAAACTCGGGATGGTCTGCATCACGTCAAGGATCGGTGTCACGACCGCCTGTGCTCTATCAGATCGCGACATCAAGATTCCGATGGGTAATCCAAGACCAATACAAAGCATCGTGCACACAACGATAATACTCACAGTACTCATCGTGTCTTCCCACATCCCCAAAAATCCGATGAGGAACAGACTAATCGCTGAGCCGACCACGATCTTGATGCTACGGCTTGCGAACCAAGCTAATACGCAAACGATCGTGATAAACAAGGGCCAAGGCATCGCAAGCAACAACTTTTCGAGCCAGATCAGAAACTGGAGAAGTGGTTCAAAGAACGATTCGATGTCTTCACCGTAGGTTCGGGTGAAGTCTTTAAACCCCTGATCAATTCCTTTCCGGAAGTCGCGCATATCGCGACGACCAAGCTCAGGGAATTCAGTCAACCAGTCCATAACTGTCTCTATAAACGCAAAAACGACTGAACCATAAGCTCAGTCGTTTTTCTTAGTCACGATTTAAAGCGCTTTTTTGATTTGGGTAGCCGCTTCTTTACTCACCCATTGAGTCCAAGCCGCTTCCTCGTTGAGCATGAACTCAAGTGCCGCCTGCTCGCCAGATGCTTGGTTATCATGCATATAGCTTAGATATTTATTTAACAGATCTGCCTCAAATGTGCGATTTTTCACGTAATCTGCAACTTGCGGAACACGCGTAGCAAAATCAACTTGCGCAAGAGATACGACTTCAGACACAGTCCACGTGCTGCGCTGAGGATCGGCACACTCTTCAACCGGTTTTACGATGCAGTTATCCCAATGGTCTTGATCAAATCCTGAATTGAAATCAACAAGCTTCAGATTGTACTTGCCCGCGAGTGTTGTAGGAGCCCAGTAGTACCCGAGCCAGTTCTCACCGCGCTCACTCGCTTTTGCGATTGAGCCATCCAGACCAGCGCCCGAACCTGTGTCAATAAGTTTCCAGCCCTTCGCTTCCATATCAAAAGCACGGAACAAATTGTTGGTCGATAGCTGACATCCCCAACCAGACGGGCATGTGTGCAACCCGCCCTTCGATGGATCCTCAGGGTGTGGGAACAAGTCAGGACGCGCGATGATGTCATCGATCGTCTTAAGCTCCGGGTGAGCCGCGGCCGCGGCAGCACTCATCATCCAACCCTCACCAGCGCCAGTGATCGGCGACGGATTCAGTTTAACTAATCGATTTTCCTGAATCGCCGCGTCAATGGCGACAGCCGCCGCATTGGCCCACATTTCAGACGCGATATCAGGTGTCCCTTTCTCATTCATGGACGTAATCTGCGGCATGGTGCCGGCAGTCAAATATTCGACTTCACACCCATACCCTTCTTTCATGATCAACCCATCCAGTCGCGCTAAGAACTCTCCCGAGGCCCAATTCATTTCGCCAACAACAACCTTGCCGCAATCTGCTACTACCTCAGCTTTTTCTTCTTTTTTTACTCCAAAAAAGATCGCAACTGCGACCGCTAAGACGCCCAGCCCTAAGATTATATTTTTCATTTATAACTCCGATTGATTACTTATTTCGTTTAATATACGAAACAATAATACAGTGTACACAATCGGAGATTGTTCTTCAAATACCCTATAAATCAATAATTTGTAATCTAATTACATTTTATTCGTAAAAAAATTACTTAG
>JAYNIS010000055.1:0-6762 GCA_038109325.1 Gammaproteobacteria bacterium
CTCCGTGAAGGATCGAATTTTCGGCGCCCTCTTCGTAGTTCAAGACAAACTGAACTGCTACACGAGCCTGATTCGGCCATTTAGCGTGCGGCGGCTGGCCCTTATAACCAATCAGATCGCGTCTGTAATTAATATCCAAATGAAATCTCCTCACGCAGACCCTCAGTATCGCTGATATCAAATAATGGATTATCAGTTTCTATTTAAAAATATTGCTAACAAAAAGCCAAAAATAGAAAGAATTGTCTCGGTCACTTAAAAAGGTCGATGCACTTGTCAGGCGAATACGCATAAGTCCGCAACTTTGATGTCGAAATCCCAGCTGATACCAATGCCTCTGCGAAACCAACCGCACAAGCGATACCATCGATCACTGGGATACCAAACTCTTCGGACAAATCAGACATTAGATCAGCCATACCAGCACAGCCTAAAACAATCGCTTCAGCATGATCCATTTCAATAGCTTTAGTCATCTCTGCTCGCAATATCTGGAGAGTCTCTGGATCCTTTTTCTCAAGCTGCAAAACAGGGATATTAGTCGCTCGCACGCTGATGCATTTAGCTCCCAAACCATATCGATTGAGGTTATCAGAAATCCCGGCGATCGAACGGCTCAGCGTTGTCACTACTGAGAATCTATAAGCGACCATCGCAGCCGCATGATAGGCAGCTTCGCCGATCCCAATGACTGGAACATTTAATCGACAACGTAGTGCGTCTAATCCCGTATCATCGAAGCATGCCACAATAACAGCATCAATCGCGCTAAACCTCGATGCTTCCTTGAGAAGACCAGGAAGGCACAAAGCTACATCATAAAATCCCTCTATACTCGAGGGTCCAATTTTCGAGTTTGTCGCGATAATTTGGGTGTCAGGCCTCGCGACCTTTTGTGCGGCGATCTCAGCCTTTCTGGTCATCGACTCAGTCGTGTTGGGGTTAATCAATAAAATCCTCATAAGATCTACTAAACCTCTACTCCGAGGTAAGCTGCCTTGATCCGTTCGTCATCGAGAAGTGCTTTAGATTCCCCCTCGATCACTACATTCCCTGTGCTCATCGCATAGGCACGGTTCGAGATCGATAAAGCCATTCTCGAGTTTTGTTCCACCAATAAGACAGAGACCCCTTCCTCTCGATTAATTTGAACGATAGATCGTGCTATATCCTGCACAAGCTTCGGCGCGATCCCAAGGGATGGTTCATCAAGCAGTAATAATCTTGGCTTCGCCATCAATGCGCGACCGATCACCATCATTTGCTGCTCTCCACCTGAGAGTGTTCCAGCCGTTTGTGTA
This sequence comes from Gammaproteobacteria bacterium, assembly GCA_038109325.1. Taxonomy (GTDB): domain Bacteria; phylum Pseudomonadota; class Gammaproteobacteria; order Pseudomonadales; family Litorivicinaceae; genus HIMB30. Next base: position 1,302 of record JAYNIS010000055.1, read on the forward strand.
AACCGTTCCCTCAACCTTGGAAATCTTTCGAGGACTCGATCAAGCGAATCACGGATCTCTGGCCCCGATTTTCGTTGAAATGCCCCCATCAGCAAATTGTCTTTCACGCTCATGAATGGAAATACTCGCCTGCCCTCTGGCACCATCGCAATGCCTCGAGAGACGATTGAGGCTGCTTTCAATCCGTCTATTCGCTCGCCTTCAAAATGAGCACTTCCTGAATGGAGTCTCGCCAACCCTGTAATCGCACGCAAGATCGATGATTTACCTGCACCGTTGGCACCAATCAACGCAACCGTTTCACCCTTGGACAAATCAATCGATACGCCCTTCAAGGCATACACATGATCGTAGTAGAGCTCAACGTCTTTAAATTCCAACATCTTATTCATGACTTAGATTCCTATCTCGTCATCTGCACTGCCTAGATAGGCCTCAATCACGCGCTCGTCACTTTGGATTTCGGCAGGTGTGCCCTCCGCAATTTTTTCACCGAAATTCAGCACAACAATCCGATCAGAAATACGCATCACGGCCGGCATGTCATGTTCTACTAACATGACCGTCACTCCACGATCATCACGGACTTTCCTGACAAGGTCGACCATGTGCATAGTCTCGTCATGATTCATCCCCGCAAAGGGCTCATCTAATAACAGCACATTTGGATTCGTCGCCATTCCAATGGCAATACCCAACGCACGGAGATGCCCCTGAGGCAAATTCGATGCCTGCTCATCGGCAATCTGTGACATGCCTAAAAAGTCGATGAGATCATCGGCGCTCTCACCAAACTGCAGGATGTCATCTTGCGCCACTTTAGATCCCCAGAAGTAACCCGCCAGCGTGGCCTTAGATCTCAGATGCTGAGCAACAATGACACTTTCTCTTACCGTCATGGACTTGAAAATTGTGGTTTCCTGGAAGGTTCGTACAACGCCTTTTCTGGCCACGATATGAGGCTTGAGATTAGAAATACGCTCTCCACGATAGAGAACTTCGCCACTGGTAACCGGAAGAAACGACGAAATCATTTTAAACAAAGTCGATTTGCCAGCCCCATTGGGTCCAATGACAGATAAGATTTCATTATCCTCGACCGCAAAAGACACATCGTTATTGGCTGTTAGCCCGCCAAACTTTTTGGTGACATGGCAAACTTCAAGCAAGGCGCTCATCAAGAATCCCCCTTACGCTTTGAAAGCCTAAGGCTTAGTAGACCGTTGGGTAAAACCAGCATTAAGATAATCAGTAAGCTGGAATAGATCAGCAACTGATACTTACCGAACTCAAATAGCAAGTCCCAACCAAAATAAAGCACCAATGTGCCGAGCATCGGTCCAAAGACGTAACCCAGTCCACCTAGAAAACAGTTGAGCATGAAATTCACGCTGTCGACGACTTGAAAACTCGATGGATAGACCGATTGCGCAATCGAACCAAACATTGCGCCGCCAATACCGCCGAAAAATGAGGAAATAGCATAGATAACTATCCGGATGTAGGGCACGTTGACACCAATCGAACTTGCCAACTCTTCATTTTGTTGCATCGATCGACACAGGTGGCCTAGTCGTGAATTCACCAATCGATGCATCGCAGCAAAGGTGAGGACCAATAAAACGCCTGTCGCGAAGTAAAAAGCCTGCCTTGGATTCTGGAGAGTCGAAAAATCCGGTATCAAAGTGATCCCAAAAATTGATAGAGCTCCAGGTAGCGGAATTGATGTGATCCCTTTCGCACCATTCGTAATTGGTAATGCTAAGGCAGTAAGCGTAAATACCTGAGTCAGTACAAGAGTGATCATAGCGAAATACACTCCTCGCAATCTGAGAATTGGCAATCCAATCAAAATCGCGACGATCGCCGCAAACACGCCTGCGATGGGAAGACTTATCCAAAATGAGACACTAAATTTTGTAACTAAAACTGCGGAGACATAGGCGCCCAATAGTGCAAACGCGCCTTGGCCGATATTGATTCTTCCGATGTAGAAAGTCAGCCATACGCCTGCGCTAGCTATCGCGAGAAGACCTACGGAAGTCAGGGTAAAATAGAGATCATTTCGATTTAACGTCTCAATTGCGACAGGGATCACGCCAAAAACTGTAATAAAGAAACCTAATATCCCGAGCAGTTGTAGTTTGGAGAAAGAGTTCATTTAATTACCCCCATGGTTTGCCCATCAGACCTTGAGGTCGAATAGCCAAAAAGATCATTAATGAGACAAAGATGAGCAAATAAGTGATATCTCCGTATTGTGAGAGAACCGATAAACCAATTGCTTCGAGAAATCCCAAAATTATCCCTCCTGCAATTGCTCCAGAAATCACGCCTGCTCCACCTATCATGACCATCATGAAGGCTTTGATAGATGTGGGTCCGCCCATTCCTAAATTGATACCGGTGATCGTGACAAGTAAACCGCCAACCAAACCAGCCAGCATTGCGCCCAGGGCAAAACCGATCATTGAGTAATGCTCAACGTTGACACCCATCAGCTGGGCAGCGGTACGGTCTTGCGCTAAAGCTCTTAGTGCTCGCCCAGTTTTTGAATACTGCATAAAGAGGATGAAAGTTACAGTTGCGACGATCGCGAGTACGCAAATCAAGATCCGGTCGTAGGGCATTATCAAACGAAAATCCCAGTTAAAGACTCCGTTTATGATCTTGGGTACGCCGCGCTGTTTCTCCCCAAAAAGAAGCAAGATGATGGCATCGAAAAAGAAAGCGAGCCCGGCCGCCAAAAGCATCGTGCTTTCCTCTCGCGAAGATCGCCTGATGACCGGCGCAAAAAGAAAGCGTTCAATCAGAGCGCCCAAAATAAAAAGGGTCAAACACGACATAGCAAGCCCAGTTAAAAATGGGAACCCAAGCTGGCCGTATATGGTATAGGTGACAAATCCACCGAGAACATACATCTGTCCGTGCGCAAAATTAAGTACATTCATCAATGCGAAAATGAGTGTTAGACCCAATGCGATCATGGCGTACTGAGAACCTAAGTAGATTCCGTTGGCGAGAATCTGTTCCATGCGTTTTCTGCCCTTTGATAGTGTTGTATTGAGGCTAAAAAGGTCAGGCCGATCACAACCTGTGGTCAGCCTGATAAGCTCCGATTAGGTCAGTCGACCTGAGCGATAAACAAAGTTTCGAACTTGCCGTTCCGGTATTCATTTACAACCATCGGAACGAATACTTGGCGCTTTTGCCCAAACGAAGTCATGCCCACATACTTCATAGAACTATTCCCTTTCATAAAAGGATTAGGTGCCGAAAAAGTATCCATTGTTTTCTTGAATACATTGACATCATCTATCGCAGCCGGATTAGCCTTTAGCGTTTCAATGATGTATTCCAACGCATAAACTTTAGTGTTGGACTCGTCATTGTACTCACCAAACATTTTGGTATATCGAGCAACAAATTCTCTCATTGCATCAGAGGCGATTTCGGGGGTAGATGCACCGCCCACCGAGATAAATCCGTTCGCTAAATCGCCAGCACCTTCTTTCAATACCGCAGCATCCTGCGCAGTTTCGGTGGAGATCAATCCCTGATAGCCAAGTTCGCGAGCGGAGCGAATTAGCTGCGGAGCGTTAGCCGGGGCAACGCCTGAGAGTACCAGTAGGTCGGGACGTGCTCGCATCACCGGAGTGAGCACAGGGGTAAAGTCAGTCGTATCGACTTGGTAGGTGACGTTATCTGATACGACATTGAGACCCAAAGACTTAGCTGCGGCGACACCACCATCGCGCTGACTGAGTGGATCTGACTCATTCGCTGCAACAAAAGCGACGTTTTTGACCCCCTTATTCTCTTTGAGGTACTTGTAAATCGCAGGTCCTGATTGATAGTTAGCAATCATGCCAAGAACAGCATTACTCGCGGGTGGAGCGTACAACTCCTTCGGAAATGCATAGGGAAAGTACATAATTCCCTTTTGCTCGGCTACCGGTCTGACTGCCGCAGCGCCATCGTCCACATTTGGTCCGACCACATAATGAATACCTTCTTGCGCCATTTTTTCCATACCAGCAATTGCACGCTTTGGATCTTTCTGGTCATCAAACGAGACAATTTCGATATCGTAGGTGGTGCCGCCAATTTTAACGCCGCCCATTTCATTCAACCAAGCAGCACGAGTCTCCATCGATCGTTGGTTTGAAATACCCCAGGCTGCTGCTGGTCCACTTGTAACCCCGACAAATCCGATCTTTAACGTCGGATTTGCGGCTAACACCGGTGCGGACATCAACAAAGTCGTCGAAGTCACCATCACGATGCGCTTGAACATGTTTTTACCAAACATTTCATTTCTCCTAGCTGATTTTTATTTTGATTCGAAATTTAACTCCCGAATATTCCGACAATAATTTTTGTTAACAAAACTTGTCAACAAAAATTTCCACACTATTATTTTAAATTGTTAACATAATGTTTCACGATGCTAATGAACTCGACGCAACTACCCGTCGATGAACTCGATTCATGTAAATTATTGGGTAGTGACTTTATCTAAGGAATAGATCAATGGATCTTGATCAGGCAAACAATAAAGCCGATGACGATATTGATGAATCATTAATCGTCGACAGAATTTATAATGCTGTTATCGAACAACGTATCCCGCCAGGAGCAAAACTTTCGGAAGCATCTTTATGTTCCTTGTTCGGTGTTGGTCGAATGCGAGCTCGCAGGAGCCTTCTGATACTTTCCAACAGCGGGGTAGTACAGTTAGAGAATAACCGGGGTGCGCATATCGCCCAGCCCACGTCGGAAGAGGCCCTAGCTGTTTTCGAAGCGAGACGCGCCATAGAGCCCAACGTCGCGCGCTTAGCAGCCAAAAGAATAATAAGCGAAGATCGAGAAGGATTAATTAAACATCTCGAACAGGAGTCGCTCGCAAACAAAGTCGGTGATCGACAAACCGCCATTCGACTGTCCGGTCAGTTTCATATCAAATTAGCTGAAATCTCAAAAAATATGGTTATGGCCCCCATGGTTAAAGAGCTAGTCGCCAGAACCTCTTTAATTATTGGTATCTATGGCGCACCCGGCACGAGAAACTGCCATGATGATGAGCATCAGCTAATTCTTGACGCACTAATTAATCACGATGAAGACCTTGCGGCTTCTTTGATGGATAAACATCTGTCACACATCGAACAGCAGGTTGATCTTTCCCGCAGAGGCCGAAAAGGCTTCAATTTGGTCGAAGCTCTGATGAACTAAGTTGTAAACTTCTTCCTATACAGCTAAATCCAACGTGGGTTAACTTTCTGTTGAAACCAACCGATGACCTCTATCAGTGTATATTGATACCACAGTCATGCTTAAGGGCAATCGACATGAAAAAGGCCCTTAGACCGAGCCAAACACAATACCGGGACCTGAGGATATACAATGGCTGACTACTGGATGGAATGGGCAAGCCTCCTCCTACGCTGGCTCCACGTGA